>CALYTW010000062.1 GCA_945487905.1 uncultured cyanobacterium | reverse complement strand
TATAATAACCATCTTACATCTTACAAAGTTTTCAGCCCCATTCAGGGGTTTTTTTATAACAAGGGTCGGGTTGTAAGAGGTTTTAAAGATATGGGGGGGGGATACGGATTTTAATATGGCAATCGTCTATACGTTCACCCCTCCAGCCATCTATTCTTCTATCCCTCCAGCATCCTTAAAAATTCTCTATCCCTCTAATGTGTCTTCTGCCTTTAACTGTACAATTCCGGCTTCGGGATTAACGGCTTCAATTAGTATTTGAGTTAAACCTTTAATTGGACAGTCTTTGCCGGACAGAACAAGCCTTCCTGTTTGTCCCAATCTGAATATAATCGGCTTTTCCTCGCTGACTTCAACGCCAGAATACTCAACACCATTGGTTATAAATTTAACATTTTCAGCCTCAAAAACAACATCATTAATTTTTACATAATTAAATCCGCTAATCAGTCCCGGTCCTAAAACATTCTTTAATGTAAGTGAGATACTTCCTTCATTTATCACTAAAGAACCTTTTTGGTAAATTCTCTTGATTAAAAATTCAGGAACAATAGCCATTTTTAATTACCTCATCTTATTTAAACAATTGGTATGCTTTAAACGTGCCTATTAATATTTTAACATTTTTTATGTCTGATTTAAAGCCCCATGCGGATTTGATATTCCTATCCTTTTCCCAAACAACGATTTCAAGCTTGTTATGGGGTTTTAAGAACTCGTTTATCAAATAAAACTTATCTTGAACGTGGGTTCTTTTTATGTACCTGCCTATTTTTATGCCGTTTAGAAAAATTGTAGCCCTTCTGCAATAAAAATCTTCAAAAGAGATATATTTTGCAAAAAATTCGTTTTCATTCATATTTACATCAAAATATGCCGTCAGTTTAGTTAAATAAGGACTGTCACTTTCATATTTTTTGTTGCATTCAAAAGAAAGTTTTTCCCGAACGGAAAATTCAACAGGTATTTTGGGTGTTGTTTCGAAAAAAACCAGCCCCCTAGGATTATTAGTGTCTCCCGAAAAACCTTTGTCAAAACCTATATTTTGAACAAGTATGGTAAGTTCATTTGCAGTTCTGTTTAAAAATTTTTTATTCAAAGGAATAGCAATTGTTTCTGGCACTTCCTGAAGCTTCTCGATTTTATAACTGTTTCTGTTCAAAACTTCTTTTCCGTTTATGTAAACAGCGAACAAGTGTCTTGCACTAAGCGTTATGCATGTCAAATCATCAGGGATTTTGGCTTTATACCAGACGAATTCGTCGTATAATCCGCAGGACAGCGAATCCGTTTTTTCTCCGATTTTCTGCCAAGAGGAGTAATCATAGCCGTAATCAATTTCAGGCGAGCAGAATTCAGCATTATCTATTTTAAGTTCAACAGGTTTTGAACAGTCCGGAAGCCCTTTTACTACATAATGTTTTTTTGCGAAACCGTGTTTCAAATCAAAATATGCAATTTCAGTATTTTTTTCTAAAGCTACTGCACCATTTGGCAGAACATAATCCGCATTAAAAATTATTCTGTTATTGGAAAGCCAGCTTTTATCAGCAAGCTGTTTTGTTAAAAATACTATTTGAGTTTTTCTGCCGTCTTGTTCAAATGAAAAATGTTCATAGTCCTTTCTGTTTGCTGAAATTATTCTGCTGGTTTTAAGATAAATATTAGAACATTCATCTGAAATAAAAAATATAGCATCTTCATTTTCATTTTGGAGTCTTGCAAAAATTTCGGCATCAGAAAATTCTATCTCACATCCTTTTAGTTTCAAATTTACCGGACAAATTTTCATTTCATAAGGTTTCAGTTTTATAGTTTTGTCCAAAATATTTATATCAACGGATTCGGGGTTCATATTGCGAACAAAAAGCCAATCACAGTCATTGGTTAAATCATGACGAAGTTTTGTATAAATATTTTCCTGATAAAAATCTAGATTTTTTGATTCGGTTTGAGTAAAATCAAAAGAATCCAAAAAATAATTTATTTCCTTTGCTTTATAACCGTTGCTCTGTATGACACCGAATTCATCAATAGGAGCGCAGAATTCATAACTTGTATAGACTTCGTCACAGGCTAAATCTGCCCAATTTGTGCCTCCAACAGTCATATAATGATTAAAAAGAGTAACCCCCTGTGAAAGAGCGGTTTTGGTCATAATGTTGATATGTTCGTCACACAAAGCTTCTCTCATGTGTTTATAACCGGTTCCGTCCCATTTATCAAACCATCCCGACTGCATTTCGGCTATAAAGGGAGGCGAATCTGCCTTTGCGTTTCTAAAAATATCTTCAACATTATCAAGTGTATCAAAACAAAAACTATCCTGCTTCCAATTTTGATTAGGGTTTATATAAGGGTATAGGTCTAATGCATATATGTCAACGCAATCAGCCCAAAGTCCCGCAAAATATGCATCATTATGAAAAATCGGACATTTTACACCTCGTTCACGAGCCATTTTATACAGTTGCTTCATATAATCTTCTTCCATAGTATCTGTTGCGTATTCGTTTTCTATCTGGAAAAGGATTACATTATCAAACTCATTTATTATGGGAATAATTTGGTCATACCATTCAGCAATACACTCCATGTATTTTTCGGAATAGAGATATTTCGTACCTATTCTGTTTCTCGGTATAACACCTTCTTCTTTCAAAAGCCAAAAAGGCAGACCACCTGCGTTAATTTCCGCATTAATAAAAGGTCCGGGGCGGGCAATAACAAATAATCCCGCATCTTTTGCCGACCGAAGGACTTTTCTGACATCCTTAATCCCTGAGAAATCGTATTTTCCACGCTTTTTGCTGTGATAATTCCAATTGAAATAAATGTCAACGCAATTATATCCGCAAGCTTTCATCTTATTAAAACGGTCACGAGCCATATTTTCTCCCGGAGTGCGAAAATAATGAAAAGCTCCGCTCTTAATAAACACTCGTTTCCCGTCAACCATCAGGGAATATTTGTCATAAGCAACTTCCATACCTCTATTTTATCAGTAATTGAATTTCGGTCAAATATTTAATATTTTTATAGTGATGCATCATATTAATAACTTGATTTTCTTAATAAAAAAAGTAAAATAAAAATATGTTTAAAAAAGTTTTTACAACATTTTTGTTAACAGCATTTACCTTACTGCCTGCATTGGCAGACAGCGTACGAATTCAATTACCACACGGTGTATCACAGGAAAGTTATGATGTATTGGCAGATGAAGAAAATGAATCCCCCGAATTTGAATACCCGTCTGTAGAAAGTTCGCAGTCCGAAGTTAAATCGAATAAGAATTATGTGCAAATTTATAATAATCTTGAGCCTGCAGATTTCTCATATATGCACGATATTGATCCTGATCAATATTATGATATGAAAGACACAACTTGGGCTCCTTATCCGCTATTGAGACTGAATTCTTATATATATTTTAAAAATATTTCAATAGAACCCGGATATTACCTTATTACTCCAAGAGAACATAAGGGAAAGTGGTATATGCTCTTTAAACAGAACGGCAAAGTTTCATATATAATTCCTGTCTATGAGCGTGATATTGTACCGGAAACTTTTTACGAAACACATTTTTCTAAACCAAAGTTAACCCCTTCCCAAAAAGTACACATGGGAGTTTTGAGTTTTTTGGGCAAATTTAACAGCACAAAAAGACGAGAGCCGGTAAAATCATATATGGAAATTAACGATTTGGAAAACTACTTTGTTTCCATAATTATCTACTATGGCGCTCACAAATATTCGACTATTTTCAGAACTATTCGTCTGTAAATATTCTAAAAAATTGGTATAATTATTATATGAACTTTAACATAGGAAAGATAATATTAGGATTTATAAATCCGGAATTATTTCTTAAAAGACAGCAAAATCCGCTTCAAAATAATGCGGAAAATTTTGCACAGCAAGTTAATCCTGAGATTATAAACACAAAACCCCAGCCTGCCGTGCAAAACAGACCTATCGGTCTATCTCCGCAAATAAACTCTGAAACCCAAAATGCAAAACCGAATTCCAATAATATTGCTCAAAATATTGAAAACTCTATAAAACTTACGGAAAACCACAGAATGAACGGTTTTTCGCAGATTGACCGCTCTGTGTACATTAAAAATCTCCTCGGTTTACCGCAAGATTTAGGTGTAATTTTGCAAAATGCACAAAATCTTAACAAACCGCTTGTAGGAGGAACGCTCGGGCTGGCAAACATGAATCAGGCAATGCTTCAAATGCAAGGTGCTTTATCAGAAGTCTTTGAAGAGATGAATCCTGTGTTTCAAAATACACAGAATATTGTCAATATTTTAAACGCACAAACTCAGCAAACATCTGTAGCAAGGCAAGATGCAGCAGCCTTAATGTTCAGCGGAATGATTAGTATGCCGGAAATCTCTAAGCTAATCCTTCAAAACAGCAAGCAAGCCGTAGCTGCGCTGATTATTTCAATGGCATCAGCTTCCAAAAACGGACTTGACGGAAAACAGCTTCAAGACACTTTGAGTGTGATTAATTCCTGCATTGCAATGGCTGAATCCGATAATCCAGCACAAAATTTAAAAAGCCTCATGATGCTCTATCTCCCATGGCTTCCATTGAACGAAGGTATAGGTTTTGATTTGGAAGTTACAACTCCCGACGGAGAAAATGAGTCTAATGATTCAAAATTAACAGTTCTTATACAAACAAAAAACTATGGAAATTTAAAGGGGGTATTCACACTTACAACCTCAAATTCGGTTGATGTTTATATTATTTGCTCAGAAAAATTTCCGAAAGATGTTTTGCAAAAAAGCCTTATGTCAGAGAGTTCTGCGCATGCAATGAACACTAATATTGATATAGAGGGTGTCAAGCCCGCAGATGAAAGCCTGAACGATACAAGAGAAACAAAAGTAAACCTCTCTGCAACTAATGAAATGAACCCGTATCTGCTTTTAATGGCGCATTCCTTTATTAGAAATACTATTGTGATTGATAATGGGGAACTTCCCCTTAACATTAAAAATTGAATCCAGTCTTAAGCTTAGCTGGGTTGATAGAATAATTGCTTTTTCCGCAAAGAATATAGATAAATGGTCTGTGCTTCCGTTCATAGATACCATAGCAGAATTCTGTACTAAAATTTCCGGCACGCCTGACAAAACTAACCCTTGCATTGAGAAAGCTAATCTGTTCGACATATACTCAATAGTAAGATTTTTTACCATAGATTCTGATGTAACCGGAATAATTCCCCAGTTAATAACTCCGCCTCGTTCCAAAAAAGAAGTTATAATGTCAGGAATTATACATAAATTGTTAGGATTATTGTAAGCATCATAGGATATTAAATCCACACCGCCTCTAATCGGAAGCGACCAGTCACATTTGTCCATGCACTGAACACCCACAACAGCGCCGGCGGATTTTAATTTTTTCACAACTCTTTCGTATAATTCAATAACAAAATCGGACGTAATTTCGTCATGCTGTCTCTTTATCATGCCGAACTGACCCAGCATAGGTTCTTCAAGTATAATAACCGGCACTGTATTTTTACAAAAGTCTTTCATTTTGTTAATTATCCACAGTGCTTTGATACAAACCGCTTCGAAATACAGCTTTTTGTAATTCTTATCGGTAATAACCTGTTCTTTTACGACTTTACTTAAAATCTGAGAAATAGTGAAAGGCCCGAGCAAATTAATATAAGCTACAGGAGATTTGAATTTTTTTATCATTTGAAAAAATTTTTCTAAAAAAGCAGGTTCAAATGCGTACTGTTCAAGATTTTCTGCATTTGGATTTCCAAATGCTCTGCTGTGCATTAAAACTTTGTCTTTATAATCATGTGAACCGGTTTTTAAAACAAGAGAATTGTCATTGTATGAAACTCCCGGAAGATTTGCGAATGTCCATTTTTCAATATTTTCATCCGGAGATATTGCAGGCAAAACAGCAATAAAGGGACACTTGCTGTAAAGTTTAGCTTCCATGGCAGTTACTGACTTTATTGTTTCGTACGGGAGACTTCCCACAGGCAGATATCTTGTTTCTAAAATCATATAACTCACTTTCTGAAAAAAAATATGCCGGCAAAAGAGCTTTGCCGGCATACTCTTTATGAATTTATTATACCTATTCTTCCGGTTTTTCGTCAACAACTTCTTCTTCAATAGATTCTTTAACTATTTCTGAAGCAGCAACGATAACCTTTAATTCGGTTTTAACTTTTGATGTTAATTTGATTAACATTGTAAATTCGCCGACTTTGTTAATAGGTGAATTTAAAGAAACTGTCTTTCTGTCAATTTCAATATTAGCTTTTTCTTTTAATTCTTCACACAATTTTTTGGTTGTAATGGTACCAAACAATTTACCGCTTTCGCCTGCTTTTGCAGTCAATTCCAATTGACCGAAATTTTGGATGGCTTCAGCTTTAGCAAGAGCTTCCTGATGTAATTTTTCTTGTTTTGCTTGAATTCTTGCCAAATTCTGTTCTCTATTTTTAAGAGCGCCTTCTGTAGCTGCTTCGGCAAGGTTTCTAGGTATTAACAAGTTTCTTGCGTAACCGTCTTTAACATTAACAACTTCGCCTGCTTCGCCAAGATTTTGAACATCTTTTTTCAATATTACCTGCATAATTTTTCTCCTTTATATATTAATAGGCTAGTATAGACATGATGATAATAAAAACAAGAAAAAAAGTACAGCCTCAATGTGGTTTTGCTTAAAATTATTTAATAAAACTTTTTGGGAACTAAACTTTTCCTGTAGATCCGAACCCGCCTTCGCCTCTTGCAGTGTCTGACAGCTCTGTAACAATCTTGAGTTCAGCTTGTTCAACCCTTGCGATTACCATTTGAGCAATTCTTTCGTCAGGTTGAATCGTGTATTCATCGTTAGAAAGATTCACAACACCGACACAAACTTCTCCTCTGTAGTCTTCGTCAATAGTTCCGACGCAGTTAATAAGACTTATCCCATGCTTTATAGAAAGTCCTGAGCGTGGTCTGATTTGGGCTTCGTAGCCATGCTCAAGTTCTATTTTCAACCCAGTCGGAATTAAATATCTCTCAAGCGGTTTAAGAGTAATCGGCTCAGATATAGCGGCACACAAATCCATGCCGGCTGCACCTTCAGTTTTATATTCAGGTACAAACTTGTTATGAGGCATCCTAAAAATTTTTAAAATCATACTTACCCTTCCACTAAAGCAAAGCGATTAGGCAGTAATAACCGTTCTGCCGTCAATTACTTCTCTGGGGAAAATAGTGAATTCCTGCAGATTTTCGATACCAAGCTTCGCAGAATTTTCTTTTGTCTGTTCAACAGGGTCGCTTCCTTCCGGAGAAGACATAAAACTGTTAGAAAACCTTATAAAAGAATCGCGTCTTAATTTTTCATCCAACGAAACCTGAGATATAGCTGAAACTTTCATAATACCACCTTTTTTGCACAGAAGACTACCTTCGGGATAAATCTTCTTTAATACACTACTTCCACAAATTATATTGTCTGACATAAAGAAAAATATGTCAATACAAATTAAGTATTTGTAACAAAAAAGATTTTGTGATAGAATTGAGCATACGATAGATAGTAAAACTGAGTCGTAGTGGCGGAATCGGTATACGCGCACGTTTGAGGGGCGTGTGGAGAAATCCTTGGGGGTTCAAGTCCCCCCTACGACACCATAAAGCAGATTGGAGTTCGTCTCCTAATCTGCTTTATAGTTTAAGGGTTGGACTGGAATTACCTTTTGGGGGTTCAGCGGATTTGCGGACGGACGACACGAAGTTAGTCCGGATAGCGAGGAAATTGAGCAGACAGGCACGAAGTGCCGAAAGCGAAACTTTCCGAGCGTGGAGCAAATCCAAGACAAGTCCCCCCTACGACACCATTTTTTAATTGGTGCAAAAAATTGCACCCTACGAACTTCAAACTGATAAGACCCTGAAATAAATTCAGGGTGACGAGATAAGACAAGTCCCGCCTACGACACGAAAATTTTTATTGGACAACAATGCGTTTAACGTGTCTGCGTGTTTTGCTTCGCAAAAGCACTCCGCACTGTCTTGGATTATTGGCAGTTCGAAAATCTCCATTCGTTAAGTTTTGCTATTGCAAAACAGCTACTCATTTCGATTTTCTCACTTGGACGGCGTTCCGTTCGCTATTGCTCACTCCAGCCTTGCCAAAATCCGCTCTGCCGACAATCCGCTTTCTTATCCTCAGAATTATCCTTTTTTCTTTGTTTGAGAGCGATTTTTGGCTCAAACTCCGATTGTGTTTGAATTTTAGCAAGGATAGAAAAAGGATAAAAACTGCCAAGTGGTGAGAAAATATTGTCTGATTGGTGAAGTAACGTTATATAGTTATTTTCGGTGCAAAAACTTGCACCCTTGCTACAGGAATGATTATTCAGAACAGACAGTTTGATTATTTTAAGTAATATATTTGTAAACAATTTTAAAGCAATTGAGCAATTTTTATTAACAAAACAACTTTATATAAACAGGTAGAAATAATAACGTAGGAGGTAAACATGTTAAGCAAGGAATTTTGAAAAAATTTTGCAAAAATTACATCATTTACTCACACTTTTACTGTCCGAAAATAATCATACTATCCGTAAATTATCAACATAGCGTAAACTTTCGCTATAATTGATTTTGAAACCAATTTTAAAAAATAATCAAACTAACCGTAAGCGAGTAAAAAAAGTTAAAATGTGTGTAGTTTGATTTTTTTACATTTTTTCACTTCCGACCGCCAAAACTCAAACAACAAGCCACTTTTAAAAAATAATCATACTAACCGTAAATAATCCATCTACTCGTTAAATAA
>CALYTW010000061.1 GCA_945487905.1 uncultured cyanobacterium | reverse complement strand
CGAGTCAGTAAAAAAGGATATAAATACTATTGTTAGTCGTAAACATGGATCCTATATTAACATTCACCCTACAAAATTATATAGTATCTATATTTCTGATGAAATAAAATAAAAATTAATAATTTGTTTTGCTTGTGAATATTGAGCTATAGACAATTTAACTAAGGTTTTGCTAAGTTTTAACTAAGGCTTAAAAACGCTTTTTATCGTGACAAATTGAGGAATACCTCCAATAATGAGGGTGCGCATTCTTTGTAATGCCCATAGTACAGATAAAAAGGAGGAAAAAATGCTAAACTATGTCACAGCTTTCGACGATAGCTACAAAACAACGTCAAAAAAAATTACATCAAAACCTGATGATGAAAAGTATTTTACCCACAAAGAAGTAAAACCAGAAGAATTTAGAGAAATGCTAATAAATCATTTTTTAGGCAAAGAACGATTGGGCGTTTCTCCCGAAATAGAGGGACAAGAAGATTTAATCTTATTTGCAGGAATCGATATTGACGGTAAAGCCAAGAAAAATAACAAAGAACTAACAACTGAAGAAAAATATCAAATCGCCTTAAATCTTCAAAAAGCCTTTTGGGAACAATATAGACTGCAAGCTTTAATAGAACAATCAAAATCAAAAGGTTTTCACCTTTTTACTTTTTTTGATATTCCGGCAAATCGTGAATTTATTCAAAAAGTTTTAGAAAACCTAGTAACCGAAGTAACCGATAGAACTATTACTAATGGCGATATTGAGATATTTCCTAAAGGTAAAAAAGGTCTTGCTTTAAACCTTCCATATTTTGGCTTGTTTAAAGATGAAAATACTATTAATGAAGATTTTTATGAGCTTAAAAAATCTTGCTTTGTTGAAGGTGAAAATATGGAGCCAATAAAAAATCCTTTAGAAAGAATTGAAGCAACTAAAAAAGCAAACAGTGCTACTCTCTTGTTTCTTGAAACTCTAAAGGATTACCCCCTTTGTGTTTCAAAAGCAGCTTTAAATTGGACAGAAGGCGAAAGAAATTCCTTAACAATGGCTGTTGCTGGAGTTTTAAAGAAGATTGCTCAAACACCTGTTGATGAAGCAATTAATGTTATAACCAACATTGCAGAGTATAATAAGGACGAAGAACTTTCTGGAAGAATTGCAACAGTTGAAGCAACTTATGCAAATGATGATAAAGATATTGCAGCATGTTCTGTTATGAAAGGTGATAATGAAAATTTGGTATTAAGCCAAATTTACTGTCAATCTAATTGTAAAAGCATTAAAAATAATTCTTCTATTAAAGCTCAAGTAAGGGCTATTCAGGCTAATAAAGAATCCAAAGGCGTTTACCAAAAAGATAAAATTGCGGAATTAGTAATCTCTGAATTATTAAATCTTGGCAAGTTATACAAGGCAAATAATTTATATTATATCTTTTTAAGCGAAGAAAAAAGGTTAATATGTATATCTGATGACCCTCTTGAATTAAGAGCATTATTTACAAAATGGGGAATTAATGCCTCTGAAAATTTATACAAATATGTTTTAAATGAACTCTATGTTTATTGTATAAGCCACGCTGAACAGGTTGATATTCATAGATTTGCTTATTATAACCCTAAGACTTACACTCTTTATTTGTATAATGGCGTAAGAGAAATTCTAAAAATATCTTCGGATAAAATTGAAACTATTGAAAATGGTGATGATGGCGTAATGTTTATGGAATTGAATAATTATGAGCCATTTGAAATTATAAACTTCGATAACAATGTAGATTATATTGAAAAATACCTTACCGACAACTTAAATATCGATAAAGAAGCTAGCTTATTAGATTTAACAACGCAAAGAAAAATTGCTAAAATTTGGTTTTACAGTCTATTCTTTGAATCTATAATGAAAACAAAACCAATTTTTACCGCAATAGGTAATAAAGGGAGTGGAAAAACAACGTTCCTTAGACGAATTGGACAAATTTTATTTGGCAAAAAATTTGACGTTACCTCTGTTGCTAATGACTGTAAGGATTTGGAAACCCTTATTACAAATAATTATTACGTTGTTATTGATAATTTAGATAATCCACCGAAGACTTTAAATGACGCTTTAGCCAGAATAGCGACAGGACAAATAATTAAAAAGAGAAAACTTTTTACTACGAATCAAGAGCTAGAATTTGAGGTTAAATGCTATGTCGCTCTTACTTCAAGGACACCTCAGTTTACTCGTGATGATGTTGCGGATAGATTAATATGTGTTTATCTCGAGCGTTTCGGATTATTTAAAGATGAAAGTAATTTATGTAAAGTTGTAATGGATAAAAGAGATGAAATCTTAAGTTATACTATTAATCATCTACAAAAAATTATTAATAAGCTCAAAGAGAAACAAAATGAAGAATATAAAGTCGATTTCAGAATGGCAGATTTTGCAGTTTTTGCGCTTAAAACAGTAGAAAATAAGAAAGAGCAAAAAGAACTCGAAAAAATCTTTGCAACAATGATTAAGATTCAGAATGAATTTACGCTTAGAGATGATATTCTTTATTTGGCATTAAAAGAGTTTGTCAAAAATTCTGAAAACAAAGGAAAAAGATTTACTCCTGCTGAATTATATAAAGAATTTGGTTTTATAGCAAATGAAATGCGTATGTTAAAAGCATTTGAAGCTGTTTATAAAAATCCAAAATCTGTAAGCACAAGACTTCGCAACATAAAAGATAATATTTCTGATGAAATTTTAATTTATTACAAAAAAGGTCATAGGAATCAATATTACTATACTTTTGAGTTGGTTGATGAAACTGAGTATCAGGACCCATTAATATAGGTGAGTGCTATGAAATTATTAACAATAGATGACGTAGCAGAACTCTTTAAAACCTCAAAAAGCACGATTTATCGCTGGGTGCACAAACGGGAAATCCCGTTTGTGAAACTCGGTGGCAAGTTGAGATTCAATGAAGAAGATATCCAAAATTTTATAAAACAAAACTCTGTTAGCATTTCTTAGTCTAAAAGCTTACAGAAAGCAAAAACCACGTTAATATAAAAATGTTGGAGTTACGCAATGATAAAATCTGTTAGACAAAATAAAATAACCAAAAAATGGGAATTTGATTTTAAAGACCTTAAAGGTAAACGCCGCATTAAAAAAGGTTTTAAAACAAAAGCTGAAGCAGAAAAAGCGCAATCTAAACTTTATGAAGAATTAAACAAAGGCCGAAATCCTATTGATTCAAAAGTAACATTAAAGGAAGCCGGCGAATTGTTTATGAGACTTCACGCTAGCACAAATTGCAAACCTTCAACATTTTTAACTTATCGTGGATATTTAGACAAAATTATTTATCCTTTTTTCGGGAATTTACAATTAGTAGAAATAAATCCCTTATTAGTCAAAGAATTTCGTAAAACAATGATTGATAAAGGTCGTAAAAATTCCACGGTTAATAAATATATGAAATTTTTAGGCTCAATATTTAACTTTATGATTGATAGTGATGTGCCAGTCAGAAATCCATTAGCAAGAATAAAAGCCTTAAAAGAGACTAAAAATGACAAAATAAGAGCTTTATCAACAATTGAAGTTCAAGCATTATTAAAGAAAACAAAAATTGTCTATCCTGATTTTTACCCCCTTTTATTCACTGCAATATTTACCGGCATGAGGCAAGGCGAGTTAATGGCTTTAACTTGGGATTCTATCAATTGGATTACAAAGAAAATTACAATTGATAAAAACTATACGCACGGCAAATTAGGAACACCTAAAACTGGTAAAGTTAGAATTATTGATATGTCAGACGAATTAGTTAAAGTTCTTAAAGAATGGCGCTTAGTTTGCCCAAATAGTGAATATAATTTAGTATTCCCAAACAATGAAGGTAATTATCAAAGTGCTGAAAATATGTTAAAAAGAAGATTTTTAACTTCATTAAATAGAGCTGGTATCGATAAAATAAGATTCCACGATTTAAGACACACGTATGCAAGTCTTCTTCTTGCAAATGGTGCGCCAATGAAATATGTTCAATATCAATTAGGACATTCGTCCATAACTATGACAATGGATTTATACACTCATTTGCTACCAGAAGTTAATGATAAGTGCGTAAATTTGTTGAACAGTATTGTAAATAATGCTGTTGAAACGAAAGAAGAATTAAGGAAATTTGGAACATAAGATAAGTATTTATGTCTATAGTATAATGCTCTTATGATAAAAGCATTTTTTATAATTTTATTTCTTATTATTCCAACTATAAGTTTATTAAATGGAATGTTGTTGTCCAATATTCATTTAATGTTTTATTTAATTGCTTTAACTTTATTCATATTCAATAAAAACAATTTATCTGTTCTAATAGAGCAGATAAATAATATTAAAACATTAAAAGTAGGTAATTTTTTGTTGTTAGAAAAACAAGTAAAAGAGTTCAAAGAAATGTCAAAAAATATTGAAGTTCAAAAAACAGGAAATCTATTAAATATTTCTTTAACTGAAAAATATTCAGATGAGCTTTTATTATCAAAGTTAAATTACAATTATAATTTGATAAATTCACACATAAGACAAATTTACAGTCTTGTGTATAATGATGATGTTTCAGATATTGATACTATCTTGATATTTGATTACTTGAGACAAAAAGAAATTTTAAATAACAATTTCTGTACATATTTATATAATGTTTGTTTAACAATAGCAGAATATTTAAAAACTCCTCATCGCAAGGAAATAACAAATGATTTAATTGCCATTAGTGCTGATATTATCGACAACCTTATTTATGTAGAAAATTATATTAATACAAATTTAAAAAAAATCTCCACTAATATCCCTCAAATTTAAAATTTTGCAACTTTTTTGCAACTTTTGCTCATTTTAGCACTAAAAAAGGGTTTTGCCAAATGGCTGAAACCCTTATAAATAAATGGTTGCGGGAGCTGGATTTGAACCAACGACCTTCGGGTTATGAGCCCTAAATTTTAAATAATAGACCAGTCATATCGCACCTTTCAGCTCCAGTACATAATAAAATTATCTTCTCATAAATAATGTACACGTACACATATCGTACACAGTATATAATGTTACTCCGACATGGTAACTTTTCAAAAATCATGAAAATTTCCGAGAGGGTTTTAGCATATCTCAGGTCTTATCTTTTTTTACCCCTCTATCGCCCTTTTTGGCAAATGTAATATTTATCCCCATTAGTTCAGCTATCCCCATAAGGTCAGCGAATCTTATTTTATACTCAAGTGCATACTTCTTAAGCTCAATGGGTTTGTTATCCAGTGATAACTTAAACTCCCAGCCAACGAGTTCAAGCATATCATGTACTTGCTGGAGGCTAAAGGAAGCCCTTCTCAACTTCATTTGCTCTTTCTTTAGTACCTTAAAATATTCAGGTGAGGACTTAACAGGAATCTTATCAACGAATACAGGAAGGAACTTAGCAAAGTTCACTTCTTCTTGTTTCATTATCTCTATGAGCTTATTATAAAGCTCTGTTTCATACTTATTTAGTTTATTCATATCTTCTGCCATATCAATACTATATACTATTATCCGATTATATACAACATTTTTGTTGGAATTATTAAGAAGTGTAACAATGTCCAACATTTATGTTGCATATCCAACATTTTTGTTGTATTGTATAAAAGTAGTCAATCAAACGAAAGGAGAAACGATATGGCACAAGTAATTACAACAAACATTAACTTGGAAGACAGTGCAAGAGTTATTAAGGCATTGGACAGTAAAATCGCTGAGTTAAAGGAACTCAGAGAAGAAAAGGTAGCCGAAGTTAAAGAGGTTATGACGAAAGCAAATGTATTTGAGCTTAAAGCTGGTTCATTTACATTTAGACTTCAAGAGATTACAAGAAATAATGTAGATACTAAGACATTGAAAACAAGATACAGTGAAATCTATAAGGCACTGTTAAAAGTATCCAGTTACTTGAAATTTGAGGTAGTGTAGGGGGTTTCCCCTACACTACCTCAGGAGGTGCATTATGAATCAATATGTTGAAACAATATTAATGTTTATGCCCAAAAGTCAGGCACTATGTTTCATTAACGGTCTGAATGGTGCAGAAGGTTCTTACTTTCAAGACGTAGCAAAGAAAATCAGTGCAGTAATTGAACAAGCTCCTGCTATATATGAAACGGACGGACATGGAGACAGTGTTAAGCCAGTGCTACATTACTTTTACGGTAACACGGATATATATGTTACTGAGATAGACAAGAATAGCCGTGAACACTTTGGATATATTGACTTAGGCTATGGTTTAGAGGCTGGTTACATTGATTTGGAATACATTTTCAAAGCTATACCTTTAATCAACCTCGATTTTAACTTTGAACCTTTGAAAATCTCTGAATACAAAAAGAATTATGAGGGGTCATAGTACCCCTCAGTTTAACACAATGCACATTGTGTTAAATTCGGTTAAATCGTCAAGAAGTCCACTAGATAAGAACTTAAGGCAAAAACTAAAGAATAGGTAATACGTGAACTTTACATATTGATTCAGAAATGTCAGTTCAATTTAACATAACTACAATGAAAGAGGTACAAAATGGAATACGTTCAACCAATACGTGATATAGAAAAAATTGAGGAAGTTAAATCTATCCTAAGGGAACATGGCACAAGAGATTTGCTCCTGTTCTGCTTAGGAATTAACACAGCTCTGAGGGTATCAGATTTGCTAAAGTTCAAAGTCGGAGACGTCAGGAACAAATCTCATATTGAGCTAAAGGAACAAAAGACAGGTAAATTGAAAAGATTCTTACTGAAAGGTAATCTGCTGGCACTTATTGAAGACTATATCAAGAACAAAGCTGATAATGATTATCTTTTTCCCAGCAGAAACGGACACAATAAGCCACTCTCAAGAGTAATGGCTTACAACATAATTAACAATGCTTGCAAGAAAGCAGGTATTCAGGAGAGAATAGGTATGCACACACTACGGAAAACCTTTTCTTACCACCATTATCAAATGTATAAGGACGTTGCCATGTTGCAGTATCTCTTGAATCACAGTAGTCCGTCCATAACACTGAGATACATTGGAATCACACAAGATAATATAGAGGAAACCCTTTTAAACTTTGAGTTATAGGAGAAAATCGTTTCTCACATTCGTTTGTTTTTATTGACCATGTCTTTTGACATGGTCTTATTTTTTGAATGAACCTGTCTTGTTTCCATACTTATCATAGCTAGTTACTTTTCCTGAGGAGTTAGATTTATAAGTCCCTGTCTTGTTTCCGTATTTATCGTAGCTTGTAACAGTACCATTAGAGCTGGTTTTATAACTTCCTGTCTTGTTTCCGTACTTATCATAGGAAGTAGTTACACCGTTTGAACCTGTTTTGAATGAACCTGTCTTGTTTCCATACTTGTCATAGCTGGTTACTTTCCCTGAGGAACTTGATTTATAAGTCCCTGTCTTGTTTCCGTATTTATCGTAGCTTGTAACAGTACCACTAGAGCTGGTCTTATAACTTCCTGTTTTATTGCCATTCTTATCATAGCTGGTAGTCGTTGAACAAAAAGCTATACTGGTTGATATGACTAAGATAGCAAGCGTTAATAAGATTCTTTTCATTTTAACTCCTTTAAGATTACCCCTATAAGTATAACGAAAATCTGACTACTTTGTTCATTATACACCATGTCCGAATCTGACAGGGTCTTATTATATACTGATTTTTACAAACGAGCATAAAAGATTCATGTATAGTATAATGATTTTCATAAGGAATGGAGAGGCGGGCTATGTAGCCGCTGAAATGCTGCAAGACAATCTTCATGGCGTCCGGGTCGCCCTTTGTCGCTGCCACAATGACAGGATAGGGAACAAGGGCATTTTCCGGGTAGCCGGGTTCGTTACCATTCGTCCCATTCATCAGCATTTTCCTCCAGATATTTTCTTAATTTCTCAAAAGAGCTTGTCCGCCTGTACTGTATCGTGCTTCTCGACGTATTGAACAACTTCGCAATCTCGGTGTCGTTCATTCCCTCGAAATAGTACAGGAGTACGGCTTTGCGCTTTTCTTCCGGCAAAGTACGGATTGCTTCAAGAAGCAGCTTCGGCGTGATTTTCTTCCCGGCTTTCTCAAAGACGGTTTCGGCGGTTTCCCGTTTGAAATATTCATCAAAGGTATGAAGCTGCCGCGCTTCGTCTAAGGGCAAATCGGAAAAGGTGACTTCCCTTGCCTTATGCCTGTGCAGCTCCCTGTGAGCGTCACACGCTTCATTGTGCAGCACCGTATTACAAAACTTCTGAAAAGCACATTGTTTGTAAAACTCCCTGCTATTAGGTTCCACATTCTCACCTCCTTTCTCGTTGGAAAGTTGGTGGTGCTTCCCCCTTTTCGCGGGGCAATACGGCGTTTTTGAAAAACGCCGAAGATTTTTTGAAATTTTTTCAAAAAATTTTTTGAGCAGCAAAATACGCCTGTCCGAAAAGCCCGGACAGGCGTATAGGTATTGTAAGTAGTATTTAGATGATTAGACAGTTCATATTCAAGGGTGGAGAGGTTCCCGACGGTGGTCGGGCTTTTTTTGATATGTCAATGACCGTCGGATTTTGTCGATAGGGTATGTGCTTCATGGCGGCTACCTCCTTTAGCCGCCGCTTTTAACAGTGATACCGCGTCATTTCATTAGAAGATAAAAAGAAACGGCGGCTTTGATTTTTCAAAGCTGCTGCGGAAATCAAAGAACGACAAGCAACAGTTCTGATTTTGCTCCAATATGGTTATTGGGGGCACAAATTAAATCAAAAAAGAGCCGATAACAGCAGTATTTCAAACTGCATATTATCGGCTCTGCGTCTGTGCGTCTGGCTCTTTTAATTAAATTATTTCTGTTGTT
>CALYTW010000060.1 GCA_945487905.1 uncultured cyanobacterium | reverse complement strand
AAATCATTAAATTCAATGCAACAGATAAACCAAGAAAACAAGCAATATTCCCTCAGTACAAGTTCCCTTGTGCCAAAACAAAATACGGACAAATCGCTGATGAATTAGGTCTTGGCGGCAAAACAGATGATGAAAAAGTTGAACTTTTAATAAAAGCTGTTGATGATTTAATGACTGAAATAAATCTTCCAAAATCAATAAGAGATTTCGGTGTACCTGAAGAAGAATTTAAAGCAAATCTTGATGTGTTGGTTGAACGTGCATTTGACGACCAATGTACAGGTGCTAATCCGAGATATCCTCTTATGACAGAAATTAAACAAATATTTATAAACGCATACGATGGTGTTGTTTAGAATAAGAACGAATAGGGGCTTACCTCTAAATTTTAAAAGCCCCTATTTCTCTTATAATAAAAAATTAAGGGGCAATAAATATGAATCAAATTTCTGCATTTGTAATTAACAGGTTAACACTTTATCATTTTATTCTCGATGAACTAAATGACGAAACAATTTCAAGCACAAAAATTGGACACTTGCTTAACATTGATCCTTCTCAAGTAAGAAAAGACTTAAAATTGCTAAATACATCGGGTAAATGTAAAGTTGGTTATGAAGTAAAAGCCCTTAAGCTTTCAATAGAAAAAACACTTGGATTTAAAAATACAAAAGATGCTTTTATTGTTGGGGCAGGAAATTTAGGTTCAGCACTCGCAAAATATAACAGTTTTAAAGATTACGGTTTAAATGTTATTGCAATGTTTGATAACGATTCTAAAAAAATCAGCACAACAATAAACGGAAAAGAAGTCTTTGAAATATCTAAAATAGGTAACCTCTCAAAAAGATTGAATGTTGATATTGCAATCTTAACTGTTCCAAAAGAATCTGCCCAAGCGGTTGCGAATTATCTTGCCGGTTCAGGAATTAAATATATTTGGAATTTTACACCTGTTGTTTTAGATATTCCAAAAACAGTTAAGGTTTGGAATGAAAACTTGATAGGAAGTTTTTTACAATTTATAAATTATGATGAGGTAAAAAATAAATAAAATGACAACTGAAATTAAAGTTTGTATGGGAAGTGCATGCTTTGCAAAAGGCAATCAGGAAAATCTTGAAGCAATAAAGCAATATATAGAAGATAATAATTTGGAAGCTGTTGTTACGATAGCAGGCACCTTATGTGAAAGCAAATGTGATATTGGTCCTCGTATTATCGTAAACGGAAAAGAATATACTAATGTTACTGTTAATATGATTCCTGATATTATGAAAGGTTAGAAGATGGAAGAAAGACAATATCCAGTTTATACACTTAAGAACGAATGCAATGACTGCTATAAATGTATCAGAGGCTGTCACATAAAAGCAATCAAAATTCAATCGGGTTCTGCATCCGTTATAAATGATAAATGTATTGCTTGCGGTCATTGCGTTACTATTTGTCCGGCAGGTGCTAAAAGAGTAAGAAGTGATATTGACATTGCAAGAACATTGATTTTAACAGGGGCAGATGTATATGTATCACTTGCACCAAGTTGGGCAGGTGTATATAATCTTTCAAAAGAAAAAATGATAGCAGTTTTGAAGAAATTGGGCTTTAAGGGCGTATCTGAGACTGCTCTCGGAGCTCAGGAGGTTTCTATTGAAACTGCTAAAATGCTGAATAATTCCGATAAAGGTCTTTTTATTTCTTCTGCTTGCCCTGTTATTGATGATTATATCAGACTTTATAAACCTGAATTTGCAAAAAACATTACTCCATTGGGTTCTCCGGCTTTGACACATGCAGGATTATTAAAAGATATGTTAGGCAAAAATATTAAGATAGTATTTATCGGTCCTTGTATCGCTAAAAAGAATGAAGCAGACAGACATCCAGATTTAATATCGGCATCTTTAACTTTTGACGAACTCAACTATTGGATAAAAGAAGAATTTATTGATGTAGACAATATTGAAACAGATGACACTTGTTTTTTTGTACCCGAAGCTTCATACGAAGGAGCATTATATCCGTTAGAAGGCGGAATGAATGAAACTATTAAACAGGTTATTAAAAGTAACGATTACAAAAATGATGTAATGTTTATTTCCGTATCCTCATTAGAGGATTTTGACAAATCCCTTCAAAATATAGACCCTGCAAAAATAGAAAATAAGATATTTTTAGAGGCCTTGGCTTGTTCTGGCGGATGTATAGGAGGCCCTTGTTTATCAAGTGATAAATCAAGAATTTTAGTTACTTCCAATATTTATACTAATATTCAATACAGAGAATCCGTACCAAAAGAACCAAGAAAAGTTGTTCCTATTGAATATATTGCCGCTCCTGTAGAAAGAGTTGAATATTCGATTGAACAAATAAATAAAGCACTTAAGAAAATAAGCAAACACTCGGAAGAAGACGAATTGAACTGTTCCGGATGCGGTTATGCAAGCTGTAGAGAATTTGTAAATGCACTTATTGCCGGAGATGCGGAATCCTCTCAATGTGTATCTTATATGAGGAAAATTGCTGTAAGAAAAGCTGCCGCAATGTTAAGATGTATGCCCTCAGCGGTTGTTATTGCAGATTCTAATATGCAAATAGTTGAAGCCAATGATTCTTTTGAACATATGTTTTTAGGAGAAATGTATGAAATTTTTTCAAACAGAACAGATGGTCTAAAGGGTGCTTCTTTAGACAGGATAATTCCGTTTTTTGAACTCTTTAAGTCGGTTCTTGATACAGGTATTGATATCCATCAAGAACACTATGCGCATAAAGACAAATTGTATGATATAAACGTATTTACAATTGAAGATAATGAGCTTGTCGGTGCTGTAATATCTGATGTCACAAAGTCCGAACTTGATAGATCCAAAATTGCACAAAAAGCAAGAGAAGTTATTTCAAAAAATATTGCAACGGTACAAGAAATAGCGAGTTTATTGGGTGAACACATGGTTGAAACCGAATTGTTACTTGATTCTATTGCAAAAGGTTATGATCCGGATTCGCACAACAGGCCAAGCGAGGGTAAGTAGAGTATGTTTATAGATATAGCCTGCTCACAAAAGAGAAAATATAACCAAAATGCTTATGGGGATTTCTTTGCTTCCAACAGATTCCCTAACATGAACAGAGTTGTTGCTGTTTTATCAGACGGCTTAGGTTCGGGCATTAAAGCAAATATTTTGGCTTGTATGACATCAACTATGCTTTTAAAATTTATGGAAAATAATTCAGATATTGAAAAATCCTGCGAAGTTATTATGAACTCTCTGCCTGTATGCAAAGTAAGAGGAATAAGTTATTCAACATTTTCTGCTATTGACTGTTATGACGACGGCAAAGCAAAAATTGTTGAAGAAGGCAACCCTGATTTTATATGGATAAGAAATAATGAAGTATTAAAACCCGAATATCAAACAATTCAATCAAAAGACTTTAAAAACCGTAAAATGAAAGTTTATAATATAACCCTTGAAAAAGGAGACAGAATTATTTTTTGTTCAGACGGTGCAACTCAGGTCGCTATGGGTTCCAAACAATATCCCTTAGGGTTAGAGCGTTCAGGTTTGATTAAAATTATTTTGAATAAATTAAATAACGAATCTGATATTTCATCAAAAGATTTAAGTGATTATCTCGTAAAACAAATTCAATATATTGCACCAAATAAAGAACTTAAAGATGATACTTCAATATTATCTCTTTATTGCAGAGATCCGAGAGAGTCTTTAATTTTTACAGGTCCACCGTTCCATAACGAAAAAGATAATTATTGGGCAAATACTTTTATTAATTTTAAAGGGAAAAAGGCAATTTCTGGCGGAACAACAGCTAATATCATTTCAAGAGAGTTAAATATTCCTGTAAAATCTCATATGTCATTAAGTATGGGAAAACTGCCGGGATTATCAAAAATGGAAGGTGTGGATATAGTCTGTGAGGGAATTTTAACTTTAACAAAAACTCTTGAATATTTAGAATCCGGCAAATGCGAAAATAATGCTGCAAAAGTTTTAATGGATTTCATGCTTGATTCTGATGTCATTCAATTTTTAGTAGGCGCACAAATGAATAAGGCTCATTATGATCCTAACCTCCCCATTGAAATTGAAATTAGGAAAAATGTAATAAAAAAGATAGCACTCGTTTTGGAAGAAAAATATTTGAAAAAGGTTAATGTACAATTTATATAATAAAGGAGTAAGAAGCAATGGAAAAAATTTCAGTAAAAGTTTGCACAGGCACAACATGTTTTGTAATGGGAGGTGCTAATTTGCAAGAACTTCACGACCTTATTCCCAGAAAATACGGAGACAAGGTTGAAGTATCCGGCAGTCCCTGTTTAGGTTTATGCTCAATTAATTGGGAATATTCAAAAGCACCTTATGTAAAAGTAAATGAAGCGGTTGTTAATGAAGCTACCGTTGAAAAAGTTTTAGCAGAAATTGATAAACAAATAGGAAATAACTAAAAATGAACAATATTGGACAAGCAATTCACTTAAAAAAGGAAATTTTAGTCAGAATAATAAAAGCATTTCTATCGGATAATTTTGAAAAAAACACAAGACTTATCCCTTTTGATATGCGTCCAAAAGGAATAGAAGTTCCATACAGATGCTGTGTTTATAAAGAAAGAGCTATAATAAAAGATAGAACCATCGCCGGTCTTGGATTCCCCATTGAAGAAGATGATGAAACCGTATCTTTGTCTGATTATGCAAAGCAAGCTCTAGAGAGAACAGAGATTAACAACAGACATTTAACGGTTCTGCAAGCTGCTTGCAAAGGTTGTGCTACAAACAGAATTTATGTAACTGATTTGTGTCAAGGTTGCGTTGCAAGACCGTGCCAATCAGTTTGCAAGTTTGGGGCAGTTTCTATTCAAAACGGAAAATCCGTTATTGATAATGAAAAATGTAAAAAATGTCAAATGTGTGTAAAAGTTTGTCCTTATAAAGCAATAGTAAAGATTTCGGTTCCTTGCGAAGATTCTTGTCCTGTCGGTGCTGTTAAAAAAGATCAAACCGGATTTGCTAATATTGATTATGAAAAGTGTATAAATTGCGGTAAATGTATTAGTGCATGTCCTTTTGGTGCGGTACACGAAAAAAGTCAAATAATAGATATTCTAAAAGCAATGAAATCTGATAAAAAGGTTATAGCAATGATCGCACCTTCTGTTGTCGGGCAATTTCCCGGAAATATTTACCAATTAAAAACCGCAATGATTAACGCCGGGTTTGATGATGTTTATGAAGTTGCTCAGGGAGCTGATATTACGGCAAATACCGAGGCAAAAGAATTTACGGAAAGAATGGATGAAGGTCAAAAGTTTATGACAACCTCTTGTTGTGCTGGTTATAATCAACTTATTAAAAAACATTTACCTGAAATTAAACCATTTGTATCAGATACAAAAACCCCTTTGTACTATACGGCAGAGATTGTGAAAAAAGATTTTCCCGATTCCGTAACCGTATTTATATCACCCTGTGTTGCAAAACGTGCTGAATGTTATGAAAATGAAAATATCAATTATGTAATGAGTTTTGAAGAAATGGGTGCGTTGTTTATTGCTAAACAGATTGAAATCACTGCTTGCGAGCAAACAAACTTTGTAAAAGAATGTTCAAAACAGGCAAGACGTTTTGGGATAACAGGCGGAGTTGCTGAATCAGTTAAATCATCATTAAATGATGAAACAATAATTAAACCGCATATAATAAACGGTCTTAATAAAGAGTCTATTAAAGAATTAAAAACAATAGCAAAGTGTGGTGAATGTTCTAACGGCTGCAATATTGTTGAAGTTATGTGCTGTGAAGGCGGATGTATCGGTGGAAATGCAACGATTAATAATCTAAAAACTTCACAAAAACTTATTGACAGTTTTGCGGATAGTTCGGAAGATATCAAAAAAATAGGATAAAACAACATGATAATTAGCCTGTTAAAAAAGGTATTGAATTAAATTTATTAATGATTTATATACTATTTAACAACTAATACGGGCATGCTTTTTAAATTGAGGCAGAATATGTTTGATGAAAATAATACAACGGTAATATGTATTGATATACAGGAAAAATTAGTTAATATGCTGCAAAATTCTGAAACTATTGAGAAAAATACCTCAATACTGATGAAAACTGCAAACATTTTAAATCTTGACACCATAATAACCGAGCAATATCCAAAAGGCTTAGGTTCAACTATAGAAACCATAAAAGGTATTAAAGATTTTACAACAATTGAAAAAACAACTTTTTCGGTACTAAAAACACCTGAATTTGTTGAAAAATTTAAAAGTCTTAAAAATAAAAATATTTTGATTTTTGGTATTGAAACACATATTTGCGTTTTGCAGAGTGTTATTGATATACTTGAAAGCAATTACAATGTTTTTCTTGTAAGTGATTGTTGTGCTTCAAGAGATGAAAATAACCACAATATTGCACTTGATGTTATGAAACAAAAAGGTGCATATATAATTACACTTGAAATAGCATTGTTCAATTTGCTTAAAAGCTCAAAGCACCCTAATTTTAAAGAAATACAGAAGTTTATAAAATAAGAAAGGAGTCAAATTATGAATTGGCAAAATGATTTAAACATTAATGAAGTTAAAGAAATCAGAACTCGTTCAACCGTATATTTCGGCTGCGGGGCAATAAATAAAATTTCTGATATTGCAAAACTTTTTTCAGATAGAAAAATAGATAAAGTTATTGTTATGTCTGGTAGAAATGCATATAAATCAACAGGTGCTTGGGATATTGTAGAAAAAGCATTAAAAGAAAATAATATAGGCTACATTAATTATGATAAAGTTACACCGAACCCGACAACAGATTCAATAGATGAAGCCGCAAAAATGGCTCGTGAATTTGGCGCAAAAGCAGTTATTACAATCGGCGGCGGTTCTCCGACTGATGCCGGAAAATCAGTTGCAATTCTTCTCAAATACCCGAATGAAACAGGAAGCAGTCTTTATGAATTCAAATTCACACCAACAGCAGCAGTACCTATAGTTGCAATAAATTTAACGCACGGAACAGGTTCGGAAACAAACAGATTTGCCGTTGCAACAATATTGGAAAAGAATTATAAACCCGCAATAGCTTACGATTGTATTTATCCTGAATTTGCAATTGATGATCCTGATTTAATGACAGGACTTTCAGCAAAACAAACAAGATATGTTTCAATAGATGCCGTAAATCACGTTGTTGAAGCTGCAACCTCAATCGTTGCTTCGCCTTATTCAATAACATTGGCAAGAGAAGTAATTGAGCTTGTCGGAAAATATTTGCCAAAAGCAATAGAAAATCCTTCTGATAAAACTGCAAGATATTATCTGTGCTATGCTGCAATGATAGCAGGGGTTTGTTTTGATAACGGCTTATTACATTACACTCACGCACTTGAACACCCATTGAGTGCCATGAAACCTGATTTTTCGCACGGGTTAGGTTTAGCGATTTTACTTCCTGCTGTAATTAAAAATATTTACAATGCTAAATCTGAAACAT
Source organism: uncultured cyanobacterium (assembly GCA_945487905.1). Lineage (GTDB taxonomy): Bacteria > Cyanobacteriota > Vampirovibrionia > Gastranaerophilales > Gastranaerophilaceae > CAG-196. The sequence goes on along the minus strand of CALYTW010000060.1, from coordinate 1,611 downwards.
TGTCATATATATTAGAACCGATTGTTAAAGATACATCAAGTGCTGAAAAAACTTCAGCAGGAATATATGAATGGCTAAAATCCGTTGATGTTCCTGAAAAATTAACTGACGTTGGTTTTGTTGAAAGTGATGTAGAAAAATTGACAGAACTTGCGTTCACAACTCCTTCATTAGACGGCTTACTTGGTATTGCACCGACAAAAGCAACAAGGGATGCAGTAAGTGCAATTTACAGAGATTCACTGTAGAAAAACTTTTCAAAAGCTTTCATCACTTTGCAAAAGCACTCCGCACTCTGCTCGCAGGTCGCTCGAACCTCTAAATGGTGGTTCTCGTCTTACTGACGGCTATTAAAAAAGGATAGGTATTACCTATCCTTCTTTAATCTGGGCCGCAGTGGACTCGAACCACCGACCTCACCCTTATCAGGGGTGCGCTCTAACCACCTGAGCTAGCAGCCCGCATACGTTTTATATTAAACTTTCAAATCTTTTTGTCAAGGGCTAAACATTATCAGGCATTTCTCAAAAAACCTGAGCCGTCAGTACTCACTTCTGCTTTTTAACCTCGGCGGAAAATTTAACAATCCGTTTGCCACCGGCTGACAGATTTTAATCTATCATGGACAAATCTCTAAATCAAGTATTTTGTTTGTTAAAAATTTTTTTTTAATGTACACTTGTAATCGGAGAAGAATATGTCTGAATTATTATATATTTATACAACTGTTTTTGCTTTATATTTTGTTTTGTTTGCTCTGGTTGTATCCTTTCCTCAGCACAGAACAAGAGATAAATATACACCTAAAGATTCAAATCTGTGCGTTGTTGTGTACGCATCAGGTAATGTCCCAACTCTGGAAAATCTTCTAAAACAGCTTAAAAATCAAAATTACCCTAAAAATAATTATACTATTTATGCGATATTGGATAAATGCGATAACGTATCAGATGTTACACTGCAAGGGGATTTGAACCTCAATGTCATAAATATCAATAATATTGAGCCGATTGGTAAAAGCCAAGCCTACTCTATAATTGCAGAAAAATTACATGCTGTCGAAAATCTTGATGCATACGTTTTTCTCGATGCTAAAAATTATATTGATTCGGATTTTTTGGTAAATGCAAACTATTATCTTACCAAATATGACGTTTTTAATCCTGCTGTTACATATTTGGCTCAAGACTGCGATATGAATTTTTACCAAAACATTAAATCTGTTTACTCAAGATATATTCATAAATTCTTCTATTTGACCAGAACAAGACTCGGATTAACAAATATTGTTAATACGAATTCTTTTGTCATAAAACGCTCTGTGCTTAACAGCATGGCTGTTTTTGATTTCAGAAATATAGTGTCGGAAATGGAATACACACTTAAACTGGCAAAAGAAGGGATTAAGGTTGCAGTTATTGATGACATGACCGTTTACAGAAGCATCGATAATTTTGATTACAGAACCCCGTCTCTAAGCAAAAGATGGAATCTTTTGTTCGCAAACATTACTAAGCCTCAGATTTCGTACATTTCGAGAGAATTTTTGCTCTCCTTGGCTTCTCCTAACTGGTTAATGTTCGCAATCGGATTTGGAATACCTCTTGTACA
>CALYTW010000059.1 GCA_945487905.1 uncultured cyanobacterium | reverse complement strand
AAGTTATATTCGGCAACTCTTAGATCTTCATTGCTTAAATTATTATAGAAAGAGAAAAGTTTTCTATTATTGAAATGATTTTGATATTTATAAAAATATGCGACATTATTTTTATTTTTTTCTTCAACCTTTTTAGCTGCTAAAGCGCCAAATTCTTCTGGTGAAAAATTATACGATGTCGTATTATCATATTTTTCTTCACTTTCATTATCAAAATATATGATTTTTGTACCTTCGACATTTTTAATTGAATCAATAAGATTAATTAAATTACCAGTATTATTTTCACCATTTGGAGTAATATTGTATTCGCTTGCCTTGTAAACTTTTCCATCACTTAGGCTCACATTATAGAGTTCTTCGTTTTCTAATTTATCTTTATTAACACCAACATCGCCATTTTCAAGCCCTAAAGTGTTAGGTTCTACTTTAATTAATGAAGAATAAGTTGAAGAAGATAAAGAATTGATGATTGTTTCATTATCATCATAAGTTTCAATAATTTCTTTTTCTTTTATATTAATATTAATTGAACTTTTTAAACCTAAATCAGAAATAACAGTAATTTCAACTGTTCCTACTGCTTTTGCAGTAAAAATATTATTTTCGATTTGGCCTAAAGAAGTTGGATTCATACCAGGTAAAACCACTCTGGCAGATGTTATTGCAGGTCTTTATAAACCAAACGGCGGAGAAATAATTATTGACGGAATGCCTAAAGTATCTGATTTAAAAATAGGATATATTCCGCAGGAATTTACGCTAATTTCTGGAAATATTCGTGAAAACGTAGCGTTCGGCAGTGATATTATTGACGATGAAAGAGTTATCAAGGCTTTAAAACAGGCACAATTGTATGATTTTATAGAGGAAAATTATTCCAACGGGATTTACGAAGCACCTTTTGCCGATTCAAGCGGAATATCTCAGGGTCAAAAACAAAGACTTGCTATAGCCAGAGCGCTGTACTTTGAGCCAGATATTTTAATTATGGATGAAGGAACTTCTTCGCTTGATTTAATAACTGAGGATAAAATTTGTGATACACTTGAGAATTTGAAGGGCAATAAAACAATTATAGTCATTGCCCACAGACTCTCAACCATTAAATCAGCAGACAAAATAATATTTATTAAGGACGGAGAAATTACAGGCAATGCTTCGTTTGAGGAACTTATAAAAACGAATTCCGATTTTGAAGAACTTGTAAGGCTGTCTGACATTAGCAAATCAAATTAGATTGCCGAAGCACCGGATACAATTTCAACCAATTCTTGTGTAATTGCCCACTGACGTGCTTTATTATAATCTACTGTAAGCGTATTAATCATTTCTTCCGCATTGTTCGAAGCGGCAGACATAGCTGTCATACGAGAAGCTAATTCGCTTGCATTAGCTTCCAAAAGGGCTTGAAATATTGAATTTGTTATATACATTGGAACAATTTGTTGTAAAATCCCGTGTTCTGAAGGTTCATATTCCATAATCGGATCCAGCTCATGCTTTTCTGCCTTTTCAACCTTAACAGGCAGAATTTCCCAATTTACGATGTTATAAGACATCATATTATTAAAATGAGTAGTAACAATCTCAATTTTATCAATACTTCCGTTTACATAATCTTCCGCTATATCTTCTGCAATTATATTTGCGCCGGTTGCAGTCGGGTCATTCGCAATGCTTATGTACCCCTCTCTCAGTTCAAAATTACCTGTTCTGTTTTTAAACGCAGATAGAGCCTTTTGACCTACAGGGTAAATAACGGTTTTTATGCCTTTTTCCGTGTTATCTTTGATTCTTTTAAGAGTTGTTTTAATTATATTGGCATTATAAGCACCTGCAAGACCTTTATTGGAAGTTATAACAAGGACACCTGCGGTCTTTACTTCCCTACTTGAAAGCAATTCAGGATAATTATCCAGCCCCCGTTCGATTTTTAAACCATTTAAGGAATATTCTTCAACAGCTCCCGCAAGCTTTCTAAAAAGATGCAAAAGCTCGTCAGAAAACGGTCTTGATGCTTTTACGGTGTTTTCGGCTTTTTTAACTTTTGCTGCCGCAACCATTTTCATCGCTTTTGTTATCTTTTTAGTATTCTGAACACTTATTATTCTGCTTTTAATATCTTTTAAGTTAGCCATTTTTTAATAATTTTCCATTTTCCACTTTAAATTTTCAAATTTTTAAAGTGATTTTATGTATACATCTAATTGTTCTTTCAAAGCCAAGATATTTTCGTCGGAAAGCTTAGCACCTTCGTTCAAAGATCTGCTTAATTCAGGCATTTTGGCTTCAAAGTGTTCAAACCATCCTGCTTTAAACTCAGGAATCTTTTTATTATCAATTTCATCAAGATATCCTTCATTCGCAGCAAAAAGAATAGTAACCTGCTGTGCAACAGTCAAAGGTTTATATTGAGGTTGTTTAAGCACTTCTGTTAACTTTTGACCTCTCAGCAATTGTTTCTTTGTTGCAGAATCCAAATCGGATGCAAATTGTGCAAAAGCTTCCAATTCTCTGAATTGTGCAAGGTCGAGACGGAGTTTACCTGCAACTTGCTTAATACCTTTTGTTTGAGCTGCCCCACCTACACGTGATACGGAAATACCCGCATTTATTGCCGGTCTTACACCTGAATTAAACAAAGAAGTTTCCAAGAAAATTTGTCCGTCAGTAATTGAAATTACGTTTGTCGGAATGTATGCAGAAACATCTCCTGCCTGTGTTTCGATAATCGGAAGTGCCGTAATACTTCCTCCGCCAAGCTCATCGTTCAATTTAACCGCACGTTCGAGAAGTCTTGAGTGCAAGTAAAATACATCGCCAGGGTATGCCTCACGTCCCGGTGGTCTTTTAAGAAGCAAGCTCATTGCTCGATATGCCTGAGCGTGTTTTGTCAGGTCATCATATATAATTAGAACATGCTTTCCTTGTTCCATAAATTCTTCAGCCATAGCAACACCTGCAAACGGTGCTATATATTGCAAAGGTGCAGGCTCGTTTGCAGTTGCGGAAACTATGATTGAATATTCCATTGCTCCATGTTTTTCAAGCGTTTTGGCAAGCTGTGCAACTGTTGAAGCTTTTTGTCCAACCGCAACATAAATACAAATAACATCTCCACCCTTTTGATTAAGAATTGTATCAATGGCAATAGCTGTTTTGCCTGTTTGACGGTCACCGATAATCAATTCTCTCTGACCTCTGCCAATAGGCGTCAATGCATCAATAGCTGTTAATCCTGTCTGTAAAGGCTGATGAACAGATTTTCTTGCAACAATACCTGGAGCTACTCTTTCAATCGGCCTTGTCTTATCCGTCACAATGTCTCCTTTTCCGTCAATCGGTTTACCTGTTGGATTTACAATTCTTCCTATCAAAGCATCGCCAACAGGCACAGAAGCAATTCGTCCAGTAGTTTTTACCCCCATACCTTCTTTAATATGAGTGTATTCGCCTAAAATTACAACACCAACATTTCCTTCTTCAAGGTTAAGTGTAATACCCAGAGTGCCTTTGCCGTCTTCAAATTCTACAAGCTCGTTTGACATTACATTTCTTAGCCCGTAAATTCTTGCAATACCGTCTCCTACTTCCAAAACAGAACCTACATTTGAAACTTCCGCTTTAGCTTCGTAGTTTCTGATATTCTCTTTTAGTATTGAACTGATTTCATCAGGATTAATTACTGCCATTTTTTATCCTTTCTTTTCCTCTTTTCCCTCCTCTCGGGGGGGAAGGACACGGGAGAGGGGTCAACCCGCTACCGCATTATACTTTTACTTAAATCTTCTAACTTGTGTTTTACACTGTTATCTATAACGGTTTCATCTATGTTAAAGATTAGCCCCGCAATAATTTCGTTATCTACACCCCAATCTACAATTATATTTGAATCGAGTTTTGAAGCTATTTTATTTTTAATTTCATCTTTCTTTTCGTCGCTCAATTCAATTGCGGATGTTATATTCACATGTTTTACATTGTTTACTCTGTCAAGCTCTTTTTCGAATTCTATTGCTATATCACTTAATAAACCCGCTCTTTTTCTCAGATTAAGCGTAAAAATAAAATTGTAAACCAGAGGTGCTACTTTGCCTTGAAACAGCTTGCATAGTACAATCTGCTTTTCTTCGGTTGAAATAGAAGGATTGTTAATTACGGTTGAAAGCTCATCTGATGAATCAACTATACTTGCAACATTACGCAAATCGTTTAAAACATCTTCTTTTGCAATGCTTTCATCCTCAAGAACAAGCTCCATTAAAGCTTTTGCCCATCTTTTTGATACCAATTCACTGTTTTTATCTTTTAAGGCTTCTGCCATCTAGAGTTCAACCCCTTCAATCATATTTATACTTTCGTCAATAAGCTTATTATGAAGTTCGCCATTGCGTTTCAATTCTTCAATAATGTGAGCTTTTGCCACTTCTACTGATGCTAAAGAAGCACGTCTTAGAATATCATTTTTCAAAATAACCTGGCTGTTTTCAATTGCTTTTTGTGCATTGTCGTGGATGACCGCAACTGAATGTTTTGCATCTTCAAGAATCTTATTTCCGACCAGTTTTGCATTTTCTTCAGCCAGAGAAAGAATCTTATCCACTTCATCCGAAAGATTTTCCATGCTTTTTTCAATTGATGTTAATTTTTCTTCAGAATCGGTCTTTGCCTTTTCAGCATCGGTTATGGTAACATCAACAGATTCTTTTGATTCACTCAGCTTTGATTTTACATCCAATTTTACTATAAGAAAAACAATTATTCCTGCAAAAATTGCAAAGTTAAACAGGTTCGTGCGTGCTATATAATCTATTATAGGATTAAGAGTTTCCATTTGTATTATTAACCCCCTCCCACAACACAGAGCTTACGACTTCATTATCAAAGTCTTGAACTTCACTTCTGTAACCTATAACTTTTTCTACAATATCGCTTGCAAGATTTGTCATTCGACCTTTTAACTCATCTTTAACCGAATCCGAAAGATGTTTAAGTTCTTCCTTCGATTGTTCAAGTTCATTTCTGACTTCATTTTGCACAGAATTAATCTGCTCGGTTCTTTTTGATTTGTATTTATCAACGGATTCAAGATACTTCTCTCTTGCAGTATCTTTTGCTTCGTCTAACTTTTCCTCACGTTCTTGAACAAGCGAAGCACTTTTTTCATCATTAGTTTTTGCTTCGTTGTAATTCGAGTCGATAAAAGCCTTACGCTCCTCCATAATACCCAAAATCGGAGCATACAAAACCTTGTTCATAACAAATACGAACACTATAAAAGTTACTATTGTTGCTAAAAATGTTCCGTTAAATTCCATTTTTTACCATTTTTTAATTTAAACTCAAATTATCAATATTTCTAATTGAAAATTGAAAATGCAAAATGGAAAATAGTTATATTAATCAAAGAATATTATCTCCCATTTTAACTTTCCGTTTTCAATTTTTACCCCATCATACCTGACAACTTAAGAGCAATAATCAAAGCATATATTGCGCAGGCCTCAGCCAACGCAGCACCGAGAAGAAAGAAACCCATTGCCTTACCTGCAATTTCAGGCTGCCTGGAAATAGCATCCATCAAACCTTTTGTTGCGACACCAATACCAAGTCCGGCACCTACTGCACCAAAGCCAATTGCGATACCTGCACCTAATTGTGCTAATTCTGAAATTGTCTGTACATCTGTCATTTTCAATTCTCCTTTTTATAAATTTTTATTCTTCATTAACTGCCGTTGCTATATAAACTGTAGTCAGCATTGTAAATACCAGAGCCTGAATGCAAGCTACCAAAACTTCAAAAAACATGAATGGCAAAGGCAATCCCCAAGCCATTAAACCAAGCATAGCCCCTATCAAAATCTCTCCGGCAAGTATGTTGCCAAAAAGTCGCAATGCCAATGTTAAAGGTCTTGTAATCATATCCAGAATTTCAACAAAAAGTTCTATAATACCTTCAAAAGAAAAACCCTTGAACAGGAAATGAACTTTTTTCTTTATAAGACCACAAGTTACATAGTAAACCAAAACAATTATGGCGAGTCCTGCCGTAAGATTAATATCATTAGTCGGAGAAGCTATCTCCCCGTGTTGAAGTTCAATCATTCTGAGAGGTAATTGTCCCATTAAATTTGCGGTCACAATGAACAGAAACAGCGACATAATGAGCGGAAAATGTTTTTTGCCGTCATCGCCAATCATATCATCCGAAATTCCCTTAAAATAGCCCAATATTTTTTCAAAAATAAGCTGAAGTTTTGTAGGAAATATTGATAAATTTCTTGTAGCGATAAATGAAATCACGACAAGAAACAGCATTGCCGACCACATTGTGACAAGCGTGTCCATATTAAATGCCATAGGATGACCGCCTATAACGGTATTAACTATCCAATGTCCTTCGCTCACCGAACAACCTCATCTCTCTTCTATGTGCTAGATTTTACCACGAAAAGAGTTGTTTTACAAGTACATCAAAATATTGAGACTTTAAAAATATTTATTACGATGTTTTTTTTAAATTATGTTTTTTCTTCTTATTATCATATAAATCAAGTTGAACTTCTCCTTCGGATAAATTTTTTCCGATAAATTTTTCAAACTCTGCCCTTGCTGAGTTAAATTGATATAAAGCATTGTAATATTGGAGCATGGCATCCTGATACTGAACCTGTGCTTCTTTTAATTCTACAGGATTTCCGACACCGACTTCGTATCTCCCGTATGACAATTCGTAATTTTCTTTTGACTGTTTTAACCCTAAAAATGCCACAGGTATAGAGCTTTTCTTTTCTTGCAAAGAATAATATGCCTGTTGAACTTCGTAATATATGTCGTTTTTTGTTCCTTGAGCCGTATATTGTTCTTTATTGTAAAGAGCTTTTGCTTCCTTGATTTCGTAATTAATCAACATTCCGTTTATTGTCGGAAAAGTCAAATAACCGCCGTAATTGTAACCGTGGTTAGAAGTCGGATGCGCACCGCCGATTTGAAACTGTCCTTCTATTGTAAGCCTTGGGAAATAAGATTTTTTTGCAAGTTTTACGTTTTGATTTGCTTCTTCAACATGAATATCAGCAAGTTTAAATTCCGGTCTGCAGGTTCGAGCAATTGAAATTGCATCTGTCAAATTTATACTGCACGGATTGTAACGTAAATTGTCGGATATGCTGTACCTGCTGGAATATGGAAGTCCGATTGTGTTGCTGAGTCTTGCCATAGCAATTGCAATAGCATGCTCCGCCTGAATTAACATTAATTTTGAATTGCTCAAATTTACTTCTGCAATTGTAACATCAACCTTTGGAGAAGTTCCCGAATCATAAAAAGATTTTGCCTGATTATAAAAAGCCTCATACCTTTCAACCATTTCTTCGGCAACTTTTTTTGCTTCAAGTGCGTATTGAAGATTGTAATAAGCTTTTTTCACTTCGCACAGAACATCATTGACCGTTCCGGTTAACGCAATTTGGTAGCCCAGTTTGTCCAATTTCCTTATGGTTGCCTGATTTTGAGTTACTCCGAAATCGTAAAGCATTTGCGATGCGCTTATTTGCCCCAAAAGATAATAATTATATATCAAATTTTCCTGAAAAACATCGGACAATTGCAATTGCCGAATTCTTGTATAGCTTGTCTGCCAGCTCAATTGCGGGAAATAATTTGACCATGTTTGCTTTAGTCTGGCATTTGAAGCAAACACATCCTGCATTGCGCCCTGTATTCTCGGGTTGTTGCCTAAAGCAAGCCTTAGACAATCGTCAAGACTAATATTTCTAACCTCCTCAACACCGCCTTTAATAACAAGCACGGCAGATTCCTCCTCGGACTCGGGAATAGGTTCGACCTTTTTACTTTCCGGAAAAGTTTCTTTATCAGCCGGATTTTCTGATGATGCAAAACTAATTTGGCACAGCGTCATTGACACTGCTAACAGTGTTGTGATTAGTTGTTTGGTTGTCATTTTTTTTATTTCCTTTTATCGGCTAATTCGGCACATTTTTCTTTCATAAGATTAATTGCCACAAAGAATGCAGGTACCATTATCGTACCTATAAATGCTACCGCAAGCATTCCGCCAAATACGGATACACCGATTGAATGACGGCTTCCCGCACCTGCTCCTCTTGCAAATACAAGCGGTAAAAGACCTAATATAAATGCAATATTTGTCATCATAACTGCTCTAAAACGTAATTTTGCAGCCTGCATTGCTGCTTCTATATAATTCATTCCGTCCTTTTCCATTGCATCTTTCGCAAATTCAACAATCAGGATTGCCTGTTTTGTACTCAAACCTATTAACATAACAAGTCCGACCTGCGCATAAACATCCAGTGAAAGTCCTGTAATATATTGAAAAAACAACGCTCCAGAAAGTGCAATGGGAGAAATTAAAAGTACAGCCAGCGGAAGCGTCCAGCTTTCGTACAGGGCAACCAAAAACAGGTATACAAATGTCAGAGCCATGGATAGAATGATTCCCATTTGACCCGAAGATTCCTGTTCCTGCAAAGATGTTCCTGACCATGCATAATCCATATCATTTGGCAAAACTTGTTCGGAAATTTCTTCCATTGCTTTCATGCCTGAACCAGAGCTTACGCCACTTGCAACAGAAGCATTTACGGTAATTGACGGGTACAAATTAAATCTGTACATTGTGTAAGGACCTACCAAATCTTCTGTTGTAATGACTGTTGTAATCGGAAGCATTTCCCCTCGATTATTTTTAACGTAAACTTTACTTAAATCGTCCGTTTTAGCACGATACGGTGCATCAGCCTGCATATAAACACGATAAACTCTTCCGTATTTGTTAAAATCGTTTATATAAGTTGCACCGAATTGTGCAGCAAGTGTATTGTAAATTTCCGAAACCGGAACTCCCAGAGCCATAGCTTTTTCTTCAAGCACCTTTATAATAACCTGAGGTAAAGAAGATGTGTAAGAAGTATATACACTTGAGAAAGCCGGATTTTGACGAGCCTGCCTCATAAATTTTTGTGTTTCTTCAAACAAAGCCATAGGGTCACGGTCTCCCTTATCCAAAAGTCTATATTCAAGTCCGCCAAACATCCCCATACCGGTAATCGCAGGTGGCTGAGTTACAAAAACAGTTGTTTCCGTGTATCTTGAAGCAATCTTATTTGCTTGCGACATAATTGAATTAACCGAAGTTTTCTTTGAATGTCTGTCATGCCAATGATTTAATTTTACAATTACAAACGCAGTATTTTCTCCATCAAAACCGTTAATCGAGAGAACAGAATGCACCCCTTCAATTTTTTCTATATCTGCACAGATTTTCTTTACGACATCAGTCGAACGTGAAAGCGTTGCACCGTCTTGAAGCTTAACCTGTACAAATAACGCACC
>CALYTW010000058.1 GCA_945487905.1 uncultured cyanobacterium | reverse complement strand
TCATTATTTATAATTACAATTTCCGGATTGACAGGCTATGGAAGTTATACTTATTTAAACGGTAAATATGAACTTATTGGAATATTTATATCCGGTATATTATTCGGTATATTTTTAATGAACATAAAGCTTAATGTCAAGAATGACAAGCTTAAATCGTTCAAAAGAGAGCTTGAAAAAGAATCGGTTTCGTCGAATGAAGCATCAGCTAAAGTTAAAGTTTTGGAATCTAAAATAGAAGTTTTGGAAAAAGCTTTAGAAAATGCTTTAAAAAAATAAAATCATCCGAACGGAGGAGTTGACAATATGCAAAATATTTTGTATAGTGCTACAAAATAGAATCTGAGGTATATTATGAAAGTTTTACCTGTAGCAGTAAACCGTTACGATGGTTTGTCAAAAATTAACAGAGATAGCATTAAACACTACAACAGCGCTCCATCTAAACCTGAATGCGTTTCATTTAAAGGCGGAGGAAAATCTATTTTAGGCGGATTTATAGCCGGAGTTGTTGGCACTGTCGCATTGTCTGCCGTTGCACCATTAGCAATATTAGGTGCAGGTGTAGCCGGTATCGGCGGAGCATTATTAGGAAATGCCATAGGCGGAAGCTCTAAGAAAAAATCTTAAATCATAAACGTAACCGGACCGTCGTTTATCAACTCAACATCCATCATTGCACCAAACTTACCGGTTTGTGTTTTTATTTGATATTTTTGTATTTCTGATATAAAGGCTTCATAAAGCATATTCGCAGTATCCGACGGTGCAGAATTATCAAAACTCGGCCTTGTGCCTTTTCTGCAATCTCCGCACAAAGTAAATTGCGACACGATAAGCATTTCGCCATTTACATCAACCAGAGAACGGTTCATTTTGCCGTTTTCATCCGGAAAAACCCTTAAATTAACAGCTTTTTTGGCATACTTTTCAATTATTTCGATTGTATCCCCTTTTTCTATACCCACAAAAACAAGCATTCCTTGATTTATAGCAGAATATAACTTATTATCTATAGTTACAGAGGCATTTTTAACCCGCTGAATCAACAATTTCATTAACTTTTCCTCTCAGCATATTATTTATTTCATTAACCTTCGCTTCCGCATCCGTCAGATAATTAGAAAGTTTTTCGCAAATTCTTGACACGCTTTCATATTTAAAATCTGTCATCATTTTCATCTCATAATCCAATTCAATCTTATTTGATGCGGTAATTATATCAAACAGTTTATTCTTATCTGAAAATTCTCCTGAAAGAAAAAGGTATATAAGAGAAACTTTTTTTAAATCTTTTAAGATTTCCTCATCAACCAGTCTTTTACGTTTTAAATTGTTAATTAAATTTTTAATCCGGCTTTTACCTGATTCAATTTGTATAACCGCCTCATTCAGACTGTTTTGAGTCTTTATTAAATTTTCTCTGATAATTCCGGCATTATAATCAAAATCAGATTCTATCTTAATATTTCCAGTATTTTCAGTATCTTTGAGAGCATCTTCAAGCGAAATATTTTTAAAACCGTCTATTTGTGCTCCCTCAAGAGAAGTATTTATATATTCCCTGTCATTAAAATGCTCTGTAAATTCGCTCAAAGGCTTAACAAAAGCGGCATACACTGATTCAGTCGGAATCATTTGACCGGATATTCCTTTTACTTTATAAAGTGAATTATTAAGCCTCTCCAAACGTCTATTTGCAGTATCGTGACGTTCTTCTATATTCGGAGAAGCAGAAATCGCCGATGCAAATGCTTCAAAATCTTTTGCCACTATTTCCCAATTGTCTTTCTCAGAATTAAATTGACAAACCAAATCTTTATAAGCAGAATCTTTGCTGTAACATTGTCCGTCAAGATAGGCCAAGTCCTGACCTGTAAGAATTATCTTTGAGCATCCGAGAATCCTTGCAGAGTTTAGCGCAGTATATGAAACAGTCCCCTTTGACCAGTATTCTTCAATATTTTCTCCGCAGATTTCGCTCCAAAGCTGATTTATTGGAGAATTCGCTGAAATATGAGAAAATATCTCTCTATATTTAAAATTCCTTAATTCAGGATTTGCATAAGGCTCGGTTATAAAATATACTTCCGATAAATCAAGCCCTTCAACCTGTTTTGAGGAATTATATGTTTCTATTATGCATAAAAAGTCTGGTTTTATACCGTTTTTATAAAGCGTTTTAACAGCTGTACCAACAGTAAAAAGTACATATTTTTCTCGATATTTTTTTAATACTGCAATATTTTTATCAAGAGTCGGACCGGCAGATACCACAACCGCAGTTTTGCCCTTCAATGAATCTTTAAAACGTGCAAGCGGTTTTTCTTTTAATAAATTTGGCAGATTTTGAATAAGCATTTGTATCGACGGATAAAATTTTTCCCTCGTATATTTTAAGTCCATTGAATATATGCCTACAATTTCCTGCAATTTTCGTACAATTTCATCAAAAGCTTTTTTATCATATTCTCTTGCGGAAGTTAATGACAAAAGCTGAGGTGTATTCTGCACACCGGATTTTTTATAAATTTCGTCATAAGTATCTTCAAGCGTATTTGTTATAAAAACATTATTTTTCAAAATATCCGAAGAAAAATCGACAAGCGTAAAAGCTGTCCATAAAATATTTAAGTCAGGTTCATACAAAATAACAGTACCTTTTGAATTCGCAGAGGCAACCTGAAACAAATACCCGAGACCGATTCCGTATATTACATGAATTGCAACCGGCTCATTTGTTGCCATTCCAAAAATTTCTTGTGCTTCGCCAAGAGGATTTAGGGGATTATGTATGAATTTGCCCATGTATTTTAAATTATAACCGCTCTTTTCCTGTATAAGTTCAGGTAAATCTGACGGAATATAACCGGCCAATTTTTCGGATAACAGTTTATTCTTTTGCGAAAGCGCAGCTATGTTTTTTTGAAAAATATTATTCAAACCTATACCTCTATTTAACCATTAATTGTTTAGAACATTTTTGCCTCGAAGCTGCCCGCATGCAGCGTCAATATCAGCACCCCTCTCAAGTCTTACGGTAACCTTTTTACCTGAATGTTCAAGAATATACTTGAATTGCATAACATCGTTATTCAAGGATTTTTTGTATTTAGTTTCAACAACCGAATTATAAGGAATAAGATTCACATTACACTTTATATTCTTTAAATACATTGCAAGTTCCTTGGCAGCTTCAATCGTATCATTAAAACCTTTAATCATAATATATTCAATAGTAATCCTTCTGCCCGTTTTATCAACATAATTCTTCAAAGCCTGTTGTAATTTATCAATCGGGTATTTATTTTCTATCGGCATCAATTCGGCTCTCAATTTGTGATTCGGAGCATGCAGTGAAACAGCCAGAGTAGATTGAAGTTCAAGATTCGCCAGTTCATCTATTCTTGGAATAATACCGCTTGTGGAAATTGTTATTCTCCTTGTGCCTATCTGAAAATCAGTATTGAATATATCTAAAGCTTTTAATACATTATCAAGATTTAAAAGCGGTTCTCCCTGACCCATAAATACTATATTCGTAACTTTTAATCCTGTATCACGCTGAATTGTTAAAACTTGCTCTATAATTTCTTTATAGTTCAAATTCCTTATAAATCCGCATTTTCCGGTAGCACAAAACGAACAATTTACTGCACAACCGACCTGCGAACTCACACAAGCAGTCAAATTTGCTCGATTGTCAAATCTCATTAAAACCGTTTCTACACACTCTCCATCCGGATATTCAATTAAATACTTTATCGTTCCGTCTGAACTTACCTGTTTGGTTTTGATTTTTGTATCAGTAACAGTCGCAATTTCACTTAATTTACCCCTAAAATCTTTGGATAAATCAGTCATTTCATCAATTGCAGAAACAGATTTGTTGTAAATCCAATTATGAACTTGTTTCGCATGAAATTTGGACGCTTTTAAACCGTCTGTAATACTTTCTATTTCTTCTAAATTCATTCCTGCCAATACAATCACAAGAGAACTCCTATCAACTATTTATTATTTACCCCTGCCATGGTGTATTCATTCACACCTCATCTTTACTCTCTTATTTATCCCTTTACCCCTTTACCACGTTGCCCATTTACCCCAGCTTTTGTTTGTAAAACTCTATAATATCGGTCTTTGCTTTCAAAAGCATAGACTGTTTTGAAACTTCAATCCGCCATGCGTTAAAACTGCATCTTGAAGGTAATAATTTTAACGGATTATGCGGAAAATCCTTGCAGATATCAGGTCTGTTTTCATAATCGGAACATAAATTATCTTTCAGTTTCGGACAGTAATAATAGTAGGTTTTATCGTCAACCAAATCCCCCAAAGCATCAAAGTATTCAGGATTTGCTTTTTTTGCATCTTCAACAGTATTAAAAGGCACAAAAACTGAATGAAAATCTTTTGAAAATTTATCCCCTCTAAAAGCTCTCTGCTTTAGTTGTTCATATGAATATTCACTGACTGCAAGGCGACAGCAATCCCCGCATTTATTGCATTCATACTCGTTTTTTTTATCCATTATGGCTTTATATGACGTTTTTAATTTTTCTCTGTATTCCCCGTTTAAATATGATAACGCCTCTGACTGCCACTCTTTATATTTACATCCTACAGGATAATCAGTAAATATATCTTTTTTCTCGATATTACACTTTTTATCACACAAAGTACAAGGATTTTCCGGTTTTAATTTATCTACAGAAGCCCTGATACTTTCGGCAGCTTCAATAAAAATACGGTAATAATTGTCTTTAAGGTTATCATATTGATTGATTATTGGTGTTTCCTGATTATTTTCTTCGTTTTTAAAAAAATTCTCCATAACAAAGATAATACCACAAATTGCCCGTTCCGACAATGAAGTTTTATAACCGCAGTATAAAATACCTAAGTGAAGGGAGAAATATTTATGAGTATAAAATTTGGTATTTACAAATGCAAAGTTTGCGGAAATATTGTTCAAACACTAATTCCAGGAAACGGCGAACTCGT
Source organism: uncultured cyanobacterium (assembly GCA_945487905.1). Lineage (GTDB taxonomy): Bacteria > Cyanobacteriota > Vampirovibrionia > Gastranaerophilales > Gastranaerophilaceae > CAG-196. The sequence goes on along the minus strand of CALYTW010000058.1, from coordinate 5,257 downwards.
ATGCTGCGGCGAAGAAATGGAGCTTTTAGAAAAACAATATGAAGAAAACGAGCTTGGCGAAAAGCATGTACCGGAAATATACACAATGCACGAAGGCTGTGATACCGGTACTTGCACCGAAGTTATGTATGCAAGCATTATTAAGCATCCTATGATAAAAGAACATTATATCCAATTTATTGAAGTTATTAATGAACTCAAAAACGAAATCAGAATTAAATTTTTTAATCCGGAAGATAAGGCAGAATATAAGCTTACAGAAATTGACGGTAAATTAGAAGTACTTGAATTATGTAATATACACAACTTATGGAGAAATAAAAATGATTAGCGAACAAATTAACGAAATTTTAAACGAACAAATTAATAAAGAATTTTACTCAGGTTATTTATATCTGTCAATGTCTGCACACCTGAAAGAACTGGGGCTTAACGGATTTGCATCATGGATGCGCCATCAGGCAAAAGAAGAAGTTGAACACGGTCTTAAAATATTTGATTATCTTATAAATTGCGACAGTTTTGTAACCCTAAAGCAAATACGAATGCCCGAATTTGAATTCAACGGCATATTATCCATATTTAGTGTCGTATATGAACACGAAAAATGTATTACAAACTCCGTTATGACAGTCGCTAAAAGAGCTGAAGAAGAATGCGACCGTACAACCCTTAACTTTATTGACTGGTTTATTGAAGAACAGGTCGAGGAAGAAGAAGCAGTGAAGAATATTATTAAACGACTTGAAATGTTCGGAGATGATAAAGCTGCTCTTTACCTTATGGATAAAGAACTTTCTAAGCGTACCAAATAAATAATAGTCTATTGAGCATTATATCCGGGGGAAGTTAAAGGCAAATTCTTGTACCCCGGATTTGAATAAACGGTCTTCTTAATGTATTTATTAGTATAATTTCCTTTTTCAAATAATTGTTTCAAAACATTCTCTCTTGCCACAAGAGGTGATTCCAAATCATTTGATTCTGGATATCGTTTTACCATCTCTGTCCAAACAGCTGCCTCCATTGTCCAAGCATAGGTTTCTTCACTCAATGAATTATATTCATCCTGATGCAGTGCTTCATGTGAAAGCAGTGCCGCAAGTGCCGCAGGAGGTGCTGATTCATGCTTCGGGTTTATATAAATATACAGTTTTCCCTTTTTCTTCCATCCGACAGCATCAAAACTTTCGTATGATTCGTTTATCTCCGACAAATTCTTAAATGATATCCGAATCGGCGACTGAGTTTTATTGTAACCTAATATCGCATTCCTTGAAAAATCAGCCGTAGTCCCTTTCATCATATCCAATGCTACATATATAATTTCTTCATTTGAAACCTTTTTATACTCCTTTGCCAGTGAATCCAAATATTCCGGAGTATATTTATCCGGTAGTTTTATATTCCCCGGTACAGGATTTACTGACGACGCCTGTACCGTATTCATTGTTAAAAATAAAATACAAAAATAAAATAAAATCTTTTTCATTAACTATCCCTCTTTTATTTTATTATATAATTTTTCTTAAATTAAAGTCAAAAAAAGCGGTGTAAATGCCATAACACTTACCCCCGCTTTTAAACAAAATATTTAAACTAAGCCGGAGTTGATGAAATAACCTTATCAATCAAACCGTACTCAACTGATTCCTGCGCAGAAAGATAATGGTCTCGTTCGCAATCAGCCTTAACCTTTTCAAAATCCTGACCTGCATTTTCTGCCATTATACCAATAAGCAGCTCTTTCATCCTCATAATTTCTTTTGCTTCCAATTCTATATCCGTAGCCTGTCCTCTTGCTCCGCCTAACGGCTGATGAATCATTATCCTGGAATTCGGAAGCGCCATTCTCTTACCTTTAGCTCCTGATGAAAGCAAAAATGCACCCATAGATGCAGCCTGTCCCAAACATATAGTCTGAACATCAGCTCTTATATGCTGCATTGTATCATATATTGCAAAACCCGCCGTTACACTCCCTCCTGGAGAATTTATATATAGCATAATATCTTTTTCCGGATTCTCACTATCCAGCAATAGCAACTGTGCAACTATAGTATTTGCGACATCATCGTCAATCTCTGTTCCTAAAAATACTATCCTCTCCCTTAACAATCTTGAAAAAATATCAAAAGATTTTTCCCCTCTTGATGATTGCTCTATAACGGTAGGTACATAATTTAAAATTTCTTCTGTCATACAATCTCTCCTTGAATAATACGACCATTCTACAATAAATTTGCGGTTTGTGCAATAAATCAAATCGTTGATTATTTACAATGCTACTTTTACTACAACTTTTTTTACATGCCGTTTTATATCAGGATTTATTGATGGTTTATGCGCATCTTGCGGATATAAAATCAAAAACTCCTCCTCTTTTAAAATCTGCCATACGTCTTTGTTTTTACAATCCAAAAATTCTATGTCTTTTTCCTCATCATATTCTATACTTGCAGTACAATCCCCGTAATGTGCTACTCCTATATACTCACACCCGTTAACCATATACTGAATATCCGCATATTTTCTGTGAGCCTCATATTTAGCGTCCTCTTTTGTTTCATATGTTTGTACATTAGCGTATATCTTATTACCGTCTATCTCATATCTGCCGTCCTGTATTTTTGACAAATCCGTTTTTTGAAGCCATTCAAGACCTGATTTAATACCGTCTGACAGTCCGTAATACGTTTTTGAATTGATTAATTCGTCTTTTATCATTTTGTCTATCTCCTTGTTATTATTATATCTCGGCCATTTATAAAAATAATTATCTTAACAAAACTTTACAATTTAAACAAAAATGGCAATTTTTGAAAAGCAAAATACTTTATATAAATGTAAGGTTAAGGTTAGAAGAAGATTAATTTAATTTTACAAAGGTTAGTTAGAAAAAGTTAGGTAGGTTTATTATGTTAGTAGCATTCTGGATGCTCCAGAGATTAACACGTGAAATAAACTCACTTGAAAAGCAAGTGATGGATAAACACACCGAGCTTGAGCATTACACTAAGTATGCAGGAAGGCTCGGCGGGTCCACTAACATGAGTATAACTAATATAGCCGGATTATCCCAATCATTAATTCCAAGAGCCTCATTATTTGCTCAGTATTCGGATCAGGCTAGTTCGATAAGTGCTATGCAAAATCTTCAAATGATGCGAATGATGGGACGCATACCAATGACAGGTAATCAGGTGATGGATATGCAAATCCAAATGAGCGCATATAATCAGTTCAAACAAGAAGCTCTAAAAGCTCTGAAACAACAGGAAGTCAATGTTATGAACGAAAAAGAAAAGGAAATACAACTTGAACTTAATTATCTGCAGCAACAGTTGTCAATCAAGAAGAATCAGCTGGAATCCTACAAACAACTGGCTCAAGATGAAGCTAAAAAAGCCGCCCCTAATTTCGGATAGCTTTTAAAAAGAATTAACTCTAAAAACATAATGTGAAGTGTATACCTATTAACTAATTTCCCCTCGCCTCTCCCACAAGAGGCTTTTTTTTTGTAATACACACAGAGATGAAGGTAGGATTATAAGACTATGGATGCAGTATGTATGGCTTTTAATCTGCTATCCCTCTATCCCCCGGTCGTCTGTCAATTCGTTTTTCGATTAATTGTTTGAATTGAGTGTCCCTATTCTGTTCAACGGCCAAAAGATAAATACTGCACGACCGATAAATCTGTCACGGGGTAATGTTCCCCAAAATCTGCTGTCCTGCGAATTTCCTCTGTTATCGCCCATCATAAAATATTCGTCATCAGGTATTACAAAAGGCCCGCAGTACATATTGTCTCTGCATTTATGAAAATCGTATTCACTCATTATGTATTCTTCATTTAACGGAATGTCATTTATGTATACCCTATATGCTCCGTTTTCTTCCTGTTTTATCTGAATTTTTTCTCCGGGTAAACCTATTACACGTTTAATATATGCAATATCTTTACAGAAAAATCCTGTCAACCTACTGAATACAGACCAAGGGTCAGTCTTTATTTTCACAAACGGAGGATAAAATATCATTATATCACCTCTTTTAGGAGTGTTTTCAAATTTATGCATATCAAGTATATTTGGATACTTAGTAATTTTTTCAACTACGATTCTGTCCCCTTCAAGCAAAGTTGGCTTCATTGATCCCGAAGGTATCCATCTTAATTCCGCTACAAAAAATCTTATCAAAATAACAGCGACAACAACAAATACTACAGTATCAATTGTTTCTTTAAATCCCGCTTTAAACTTTTCCTTGTCTATCATAATTCGTCGATTAATCCCTTTAAACTCACTTTATATTTATTTTCGGGAATTGTAATAATAAGTCCTCTCAACTCCTCTTTGTAATTATCCGACAAAATTTTGGCGTTTTCAATACCAAAAATATCTTTCGCCGTAAAAATTTGATTTTTTCTGTCATTATTTGCTGATGTATCTTCAAAATCATTTTTTATTTGATAACAAATTCCGTAAATTTGACCGAATTCCGATGCAATATCCTTATCTATACCGCTTATTATTGAAGATGATTCAAGTATTGCGGAAAATAATCCTGCGGTTTTACCTTTGCATATTTGTATGTATGTATTTTTATCAGGGATTTTTCCCCTTAAAAAATATTGACAAATTTCCGCCTGTGTCATACTTTGCACACATTTATTAAAAATATTTAAAATTTCACTATTTTGCAGTTTGGATAACAACTCGACAGCCCTTGATACCAGATAATCCCCGCACAAAACAGATACATCCGGACTATATTGACAGCTAATCGTACTCTTTCCTCTCCTTATTTCCGATGAATCAATTACGTCATCATGTAACAAAGAGGCGTTGTGTATAAGCTCTCCTGCCGACAAAAGATAATATAAATTGTCGTTTAATTCTTTTTCATTCGCCCTGATATAGTTTATTGCAAGTCTTGAACGTATAAACTTTGATCCAGAAGTAACAAACTTTGCAAGCCTGTTATCCGGAAGCAAGCTCTCTATATTCTCGGACAATATTTTATTAATTTTTTCTAAACATCCCTGCATATATAAATAATAACATAAAAGCTTATTGTGTATTTCAGCCGACTGTACACATTATAAAAACGGGACAAAATTAATTGTCCCGTTCCAGTTATTTATCCCTAATCAACACACTTGCAGAGGGTTTAATTCAGTCATAATTTCTCCTATACTATATCAAGTTCAACGCAACACTAGGCAACTGATTTGCTGTAGAAAGTAATGTTG
>CALYTW010000057.1 GCA_945487905.1 uncultured cyanobacterium | reverse complement strand
TGCTCCCTTGTATTTTTCCCCTTACCACCTCTCAATGTTACCATATATTTTATATTTCTGCTATTATATATATAGGGAGAAGATTGGGTAATGGGGTTTATCCTCAAAGGATTTTAAAATGCCAAGGAAAAAAGAGATTGAAATCGTTTTAGATACTGAAACAACAGGATTGGATTTTACGAGAGAACGGTTGGTGGAATTTGCTGCCGTAAGGCTGGAAAACGGTAAAATCGTTGATGAATATCAGACTTTGATTAATCCGGAGCAGCAAATTAGAAAGTCTTCGATGGCGATTCACGGAATTACTCCGGACATGGTTGAGGATGCGCCTATCGAAGCGGAAGTAATGCCTAAAATTCTTGAGTTCATAGGAGATTATCCCATTGTTGCACACAACGCAATTTTTGACTATTCATTTTTAAATGAGGCAAAATTAAGAACTACCGGTGAAAAAATGGATAATCCGAGAATTGATACTCAGGCAATGTTTAGAGAAGTTGCGCCGGAATTGGAGTCTCACGGATTGGAAGCTTTGACTCAGAGATTTAATGTTGAATTAAACAATCATCACAGGGCTATGGCTGATACAATGGGGCTGGCTCTTGCTTATCCAAAGTTAAAGAAACTATATCTTCAAAAACTTGATTGGCAGAAAAAACAGCTTCAAAATGTAGATTATTTGTTCGACAGATATTTAAGAATTCAGCAAAGCATTGCTACAATGCAGGCAGAATTACAGGATTTAAAATCCGTATTCAAGCTTCACTTTGAACTCGGCGGAGAGCCTCTTGAAGCAGAGACCGGAGAAATTATGATTTATCAATCCAAACAATCTTTCGGATATGAATTTAATGATGTAAAAGACGTACTTGAGAGTGTCGGAGCTTTAGAAAAAGCGGTAAAACTCAACAACGGTTTTATAGACAGATTATGCAACGGTTTGAGCTTGTCTGATGAATACAAGCAGATTATAAAAAATGCAAGACAGGAAATATCTGAAACCCGTAATATTCAGGTAATCAAACCATGCACGAAATAGCTTACAAAAATGATATTCCCTCAGAACTAACCGTAGAAATTGAAAAGCTTTCAAATTTGGGATACGGAATCGCTCGTGTTGACGGTTATGTGTTTTTTGTTGAAAATGCCTGTCCAGAAGATATCGTCAAAATTCGACTGATAAAGAAAAATAAAAATTATGCAAATGCTCAAATTGTTGAAATAATTAAACAATCTCCATACCGCATTTTACCCTTTTGCAGGATGCAAAAAGTTTGCGGAGCATGCCAGCTCCAATTTATTGATTATAATTATCAACTTAAATTAAAAAAAGAGATTGTGGTCGATTTAATGAGAGGGTTGGGGGATATTGAAATATAAGATATTATTTCCAGTCCTAAAATCAAAGAATATAGGCACAAAATCCAATATCCTATATCGGAAACCAAAAATTCAAAAAGGATTTTAGCCGGTTATTATAAACAGAATTCGCACGAAATTGTGAATATTAAATATTGTCCGATTCAGCCTGAATACTGCGATAGAATTATTGAATTTATCAGAGAGACAGCTCCGAAATGCGGAGTAAGCGGGTACAGCGAAAAGCATAACAGCGGGGATTTGAGGCATGTTGTAATTAGAACTTCTGACTATTCTAAAGAAAATCTTGTAGTTTTGGTTATAAATTCCGATAAAATTTCAGAGAATATTAACGGCTTAGCAGGCAAAATATATAGCGAACTAAATAATATTGCGGGTGTCTGCGTAAATCTTAATCCTAAAAAAACAAATCTTATTCTTGGAGAAAAAACGGTTTTAGTTAAAGGAAAAAGTTATTTAGAAGAAAAACTTACCGATAAGATTTTTAAGGTCGGTGCAGAAACATTTTTTCAGGTAAATCCATATACGGCAAACAATATTTTCGAATTTATAAAAAAATATATTTCCGAAAACTTTGATTCTCCCTCTGTCTTGGATACTTATGCAGGAATTGCTGCTTTCGGAATTTGTCTTTCGGATGTTTCAAAATCTGTTGTGAGTGTTGAGGATGTTAAGGCTTCGACTGATTTGGCAAAACAAATTATTGAAGAAAACGGAATAAAAAATGTTGAAGTAATAAATTCTGATGCGGATAAATTTTTCAAAAACGAAACCCGTAAATTTGATGTAACACTTCTTGATCCGCCGAGAAAAGGATGTTCCGAAACAGCACTTGATAATGCTTTGAAACTTACAACAGGCAAAATTATATATGTTTCCTGCAATCCCGCAACGCTTGCTCGAGATTTAAAATATCTGATCTCAAAAGGCTGTAAAGTTGAATTTATACAACCGTTTGATATGTTTCCGCACACTTACCACATTGAAAGCGTTGCAATTATTTCTATACAACAATAAGTTGATTGAGTTTTCCAAGCAAATTTGTTATAATCTTCTCATATAAGAGTTAAGAAGAGGAAAAATATATGAGCAATATTGTAATTTATTCAACAAAACCAATGCCTGAATTAGAGGCAATTCTTATGGATGCGGATGATGCGGAAGTAAGAACGGTTGATATTAATCAAATGAAAGACTATGCGGTTATTAACCCTTCATTAATGGTTGTAACAGATATCGAACGTGTAAAAGATTCCCTTATGACAAACAAATTCCCTTGCCCGATACTGTTTTTTGGGCCTGTTAGAAGGGATATTACCGTTAGAGCAGAAGGCTTTGATTTTATTGCTAATCCTGATAACAAAGATGAATTAATCGTTCGTGTAAATGCATTATTAAAAATTAAGGCAATTAAGGATAAACTTGAAAAAGTCAGCACAACAGATGATTTGACAGGTCTTCATAACAGAAAGTATCTTCAGGAACGTATTGAAGAAGAAATTTCCCGTTCAAATCGTTATGGAACAAAGTTGTCATGTATATTGTTTGATATAGACTTCTTTAAAGTAGTTAATGATATGTACGGTTATGAATGGGGAGATATTCTTTTAAGAAATATTGCAAATAAACTTGATGCGATGATTAGAAAAGAAGATATTTTGACCCGTTACGGGGACGAGGAATTTCTGCTTGTACTTCCGAATACTTCGGAAGAAAATGCATTCCTCTTTGGCGAAAGATTCAGACGTGAAGTTGAAAAAATGGAATTTATACCAGCAGGCGAAGAAGAAGCACATAAGGTTACAATTTCGGGCGGCATTTCAACATATCCCTGCATGCCTGATGTCGATGAAGATGCAAATACGGTTATAAGATATGCCGAACACGCTTTATACAACGCTAAACACAGAGGTAAAAATAAGATTATCCAATTCTCTCAAATGAATTTGGAAATGTAATAATCTTTTGCAAACAAAAGGGGCGGGGTCAGAATGACCCCGCCCCTTTTGTTTATTCTTGATTACTTGGTTCAATAATCGCACGTTTCCTTAATTTCGGAGGGGGTGTTTTTTCTGCTTGATTACTTACTGAATTACAAACCTTTTCCAGATGCTTTTTATATCGTTTAATATTTCCTTCATTTGAATAATCTGATTTTTCAATAGCTTTATTAATTGCCCGCATGGCATTGTCATAATCGTCCAATTCTTCATATACAAAAGCAAGATAGTGATATAAATACGCCGAATCTTGTGTTTCGGTAAGATGTTTGAGGAGGTGCATTCTTTTAATTCTGGCTCTTTCTAGAAAGAGGTTGTATTTATCATAATCTGCCTGAGCCTCATCTGTATTACCTAAAAGTGTTTTTAAATCAGCTCTCCTTTTATACAAAAAACAGCTGGCTTCTTCTCCGCCGACTTCGTTTATTGCCAGATTGAGATATTCAATGGCTTTTAAAGGGTCTGACTTTGTATATTTTTTAGCAAGTTCGTAATATCCCTTCATTCGTTCTTCTTCAATAAGAACCGTGTCAAAAGAATACTTTATTGCTATATGTTCACGCAAAGTTTGTTCCGGAAATTCTCCGAAGGGATCAGCTTTTTTTATAGCATCAAGTGCGGATTCATCATAAATATCATTGCCCGAACTTTCAATAATATCCGAAGCAACCACTTTGCCTTGGCGGTTGAGTTTGAAATACACTCTGACATGTCCTTCTTCCATAAAATCCGGAGGCTGCCAAAGTGTACGAAGTTTTTCCTGTACACTTGACATATATTCGGAAAAATCTTCCTGAATCATAATATTAGCCGGCTGTTTATTGGAATAATCATTTTCCGCATAAACACATGGCAGAAAAAAAACTCCCAAAATGGTCAATGTAATAGTTAGATTCCTTAATTCCATACTCAATATTTTATTTTAAATAAACTTCTTGTACAAGCTTATTGGAAAGGTAAATCGGGGCGGATTTTTTTATAAAAAAATCCGCCCCGTCCGAATCTAAATATTATAATTATACAAATTTACGGAAGAAAGAGTAAATTTTGAAAAACCTTTTATAACCATAGCGATTCCTGCGAGTACGGTAACCATCCAAAAAGACATAACAGGAACTCCCAGTATAATTAACAAACCGACAGCGAACAAAATTATTGAAGCGAACAATTTTCCGCCCCAATAGTTATATCTGTTTTTCAAATAGTATGCAAAGACGGTTGAAGCAATACTTTCAAGAATAAAATATATTCCCGTAAATTCTATTAGCCAGAGAAGATTGATTTTTGGAACAAAAAGATACAAACTTCCTAATGTTAACAAAAACATTCCCATCAATATGCCGTAAATAATGCCAAAACCGTAAGTTTTATTCATAATTGAGTTGATAATTTTGAAAACACCATAAGTAATAAAAGCACCCGCCAGCATAACCCCGTAGGAAAGTTCAGTTAATCTCGGAAGTATAAGCACACATAAACCCAAAATAAGAAGCATTATACCCTCAGTCATAATACAGCATAAAAACCTTTTTTCAGTCATAATTTCCTCCTTTTAATTAAAGAATAAGTGGAAAGTAGTGTTTTTTTATTACTCTTTACGGCAAAATTTATGTCTAATCAAAATTTGATATAAATTCATTTTTAGATTATTATAAAAGAAATTAAATATGAGGAAACCAGGGGTGAAAGTCCCCGACTGTACCGCAGCGGTAAAAGCCCGAACGCTCAAATATATAATACAAATACTTCGAGTCAAAGTGTTTGTAATGGGGACTTCTTGCAGAGCGGTGCAACCGCAAAACGAGGAGTTTTTGTTTTGGGGTAGAGTTAAAGTTGGAGGAGAGGTAAATAAAGCTCCTTTTTCCGAACGGGGAATTCTGTGATTGGGTGCTTCAGCAGAGAGGTAAAGATAAGAGAGTATATGGGAGTCAATGAATTAAACGGAGTAAATAATCAAATCAAGCCGGGATGCTGTCCTCACGGACTTCCTGCGGGAGCATGTCCTGTCTGCTCACAATCAGGCGGTGGAACTTTGAGACAATCTGACAGAAATCGAAAAGTCGGAGAGATGACTTATCACGAATGTGCAATGATTGGGAATATGATGAAAGCCCGTGCTTTAGCTCAAAAAAATCACGAAACCAATTTAAAACTTCATGCTCTCAATGTTCAGCAATTTGAAACCGCAATGGCTAAATTAGCCCAAAATATGGAGCAATTTATAAAAATACTTTCACAAAGTTTTATATCAAGACCAATGGCTGTTATTTTAACAGTAACAATTTTGCCGATTGTAAATGTTATTCAAAATATTCCAAAAGTATTTCAAGCATTAAATAATTTGCGATTTGAAATTATGGACAAATTAACGGCAATATACGGAGAGGCGAAAGCTTTTTTGAACAAAAAATTTGAAGAATTTGCAAGAATTATCTACAAACCTTTTGAATGGATTGCCAAAATATTTAAGAAAAATAATTCAGACGATGAAGATACAAAAATCGATGATGACAAAAAAATCTTTAACCTGAAAACAATACTTAGCAAAATAAAAGAGAAGCTAAAGAAAGATAAGAAATATGAACACGGTAACCAAAATCAATAACGATTCTGAATCTCAGCGTATGCAGAGAAATATGACTGATACCCAAAAACGCAATTCTAATTACGTTAAAGAGGGAAAGCTTGTAAATGCATTTGTAAAGGATCCCCAATTGTCCTTAGATGAAACCATTGACACTCTTGTAATTTCACATGAACCTGTTGATTTACCACAAAAAGTTTTTGAACAAGAAAAAAAGAAAAACAACGGAATTTATTATCTTGCAGGCATGTCCATCGGTGTAATGGCTCTTTTTGGAGGATTTACCGGGCTGATAAAAAGTTTTTCCAAAAAGAAACTTCAATCGACAGAAGAATACCTGCTTCCTGGGATTACAAGAAACCATTGCATAAATAACGAGATTCACCAGAGTATTTTTTCAATGATTCAGTCTCCGAACAGAAGAACCATTCTAGCTTCAATGGGCGTAATAACGCTTGCTTCAATGGCTTTTATTGCCAAAAACTTTATTGACGGATTTAAGGAGATTTGGGTTAAAAAACAGGAAGCTGATATTCAAAAAAATCTTCAGGAAAATTTAATAGCTGTAGAAACCCAATCATTTTCGGGAAAAATTCAGATTATAAGAAGCATGCTTTCTTCTAAGGCAAAAGACTTTTCCGAAGCCATAAAAACCGAGAAAAATCCGACATTTGAATCTTCTAAAAAATCCGATAAAAAAGCGAAAGACGAAACGCCAAGGCTGTTTTTAGGATTTGGATTGCTAACCCTTGCTTCTATTGTAGCACTTGGGTATTATTCAATGAAAAATCTTAAAAAAAGCGATGAATTTATTAAAAACGGACTTGAAAATACAAAGGAAGGTTTGAAAAACATTATTAAAGAGTTTAATTCAGGCAAGGGTATAAATGATGTAGTTGACCATAATGGAAATATCTTAAAAGGAAATGATGCCTATAAACACGTTATCGAGAATATGCTTGAATCAATTTATGCTCGTCCGGAGGAAATTGAAGAATATATTAATAAAATGAATTTACCGCAGAGAGAAAAAGAAGAATACATAAAACACTTAAAATCTTCAATGAATCAGGCGACCGAAAAAGTAAACAGTGCAATAGGCGGATCTGGGAGAAATAAAATCACATATTTTTCTCATGTAAACGATTATCTTTCATTTTTCTATGATTGGCTTATGAATCCGAAAAATCCGCAATTTCGGAATTTGTTTTTCGGTATAACAGGGATTTCCGCTATTGGTTATTGCGGAAAAGTTGGAACAGAAGCTCTTAGAGAGGTGGAGGTCAAAAAATACAATGCCGAAACCGAATTAAATCTTCAAAAAAGGCTTGTGTCAACAGAGCTAAGGAATTTTAAAGCAAAAAAAGAATCAGCAATAAATCCGCTATGCGAAGAATTTTATGCACAAAAAAGGTCGGGAAAATCTGCGGAGGAGCTTAAAACAATAGCAGATAATATTCTTTTTGAAATCAAAAACGGGCCTCCGTTTGTATACAGTTAATATTTGTTGTATAAGTTTAGTATGACGAGTTTAGCTGAATTTATACAAACCAAAAGAGAACAAGCAGGCCTTTCGATATACGGGCTTGCTGACAGGACGAGTATTGCAATCGAAGTATTAGAGGACATAGAAGCAGGCAAAGAGCTTTTTCTGCCTGTAACAATCCGTCAAAAACTCGCAAGAGTTTTCAAATGTTCTCCGAATGATATAAGAAAATACGAACGTGAATACGAGTTTCAGGTTATTTCTGACGAAGTTATTGATAATATAAAATTCTCAATTCTTCAGCATAAAACGAATTTGAAATGTCCTATTTGCGGAGAACCTTTAATTACACGCATTGCAAAATCTTATGATTTGGATGATAATCTTATCCTGACCCCAAAAGCACACTGTACAAAATGCGTTTTTCAATTGTAAAGTATTTTGTGTATCCACTTACTTCAAAAGATGTTTTTTAGCACAATCAAACATTGAATTTACAAGTCCTGAGTTTGAATAAATATTCATACCTGCAGATTCAAGAATTTGTTTCATTCTCATTTCCCAAATGCTGTAGACTTCCTCTTTCGGCATATTGAGAGTTTTTCCGATAAGTTCTAATTCTTTATAATCAACAGGTGCTGGTAAAGCACCTCTCAGCATATCGACGATATCCAATCTTTTTTTTCTCGGAAAAGATTTTAAGAAATTTACAACCGAAAGCCTGTTTTCTTTTAAATAGTCTTTCAATATTTCTATTGATTCATCAATTAAGATAGGTTCTTGCGGAATTCTGTATTCACCAAACTCTTCGGGGTCAATTTCCATTACGGTTGCAATTCTTTCAAGAGTTGTTCCTCTTGTAGAAAAAGGCACGGTTTCATCTATCAAATTGTAAACATAAGAAAGCGTAACACCAATCATTTCGGCAAAATCACGTTTGTGCAAAGAAGTTTTCTTTAAAAATTTTGCAACTTTTTCGGAACTTTTTTCAGGAATTATTTGTCTCATAATCAATACCTCATAATTTTCAAAAATTTGTTAATTACAAGATAGTTTATTGCGAAAAATTTTATAACCCTACCTCGGGTATACAATCGACCCGTTTTGATAAAGTATAAAATTATAAAAGTTTTCTTGCACCAAGATATACCATTCTCTCTCCGCCCTCAGGATGACAGAAAAAAGAAAAACCCTCAGGATAACAAGAAAAGAAAAAGCCCTCAGGATATACAATTCCCTCTTCTGCGGAACCCATCAAGTATGGTAGGGTATCCGAAGGACGGGAGAGGTAAGTGATGAGGTAGAAAATCGGAATAAATCTATTAATACAACAGAATAATATTTAAGCCTGTTTTTATACAAAACAGGCTTTTTATATACACATACACATAACTTGCGATATAAAAACAGTATACGCTAAAAACCTGGTCAATCAAGAAAAAATCAACCAATTGTTAAGTTTTGTTAAGTATATATTCACAAAAAAGGCAATTTTTTTAAAGAAAAAATCTTTATATATGTAAGGTTAATTTTAAAGGTATACGAAAGGTAAGGTATTTTATGGCAAATAGTTATTATTCTGTAGGCATGAATCCGATGGACACGGCTTATTTATCACAAATGCAAGGGATGTATCCAATGTACGCTGCTCCGAATGTGATTTCACAGCCTCAGGTAGCTAATACAATATCAACGGCACCGGAAGAACCAAAGAAAAGTAATGCAGGAACGATTTTGCTGGTAGGCGGAACACTCAGTGCAGCGGCTCTTTGTATCGCAGGCTTCAAAAAAGGAAATGTAGATAAAAAAGGCTTATCCAGAATTTGGGATGGAGTTACCACTATGTTTAAAGGAATAAAAGGCAGCTCGCCAAAACATAAGACAATAGAAATGATTAATGACAAAAGAGTTATTACTTTACCTGGCGAAAAGAATATTATAAAAGGTGGTGATGCCTCTAAGCTAGAGGAAATCGGTCTTAGTAAACCTAATTTGACTTATGCAAACATAGTTAAAGACGGTGATTCCGGCAAATTAGCAGAAGGAAATACATTACGGAGTTTTGTATATAGTTTCAAGAAGAAGGGCGACAAAGAAGCTTACAAAATAATTGTAAGTGGCGATAAAATAACCATTTTTAAGAACGTAAATAAAAAGGCAACTCATACGATCAAAGGAACTAACTATCAACGTATGTCAATTGAAAAATTTAAAAATGATTGCCCCGATGATGCACTTCAAGTACAAAAGATAGTATCCGATATCAGAGCGGGTAAAACGCCTTTGGATAATTCAAATATAGAACGCTTTGTCGTAAGAAATACCAATGCTGACACAGGTTTGATTTCTACTGTTAAATATACAAACAAAGTCAACAATGGTACTACTACTACTGAAGAAGAATTGATCAGCTGCGTCAGCGATAAATTCGGCATAGAATCTGACAAAGTGTGGGCATTAAGATCGTCTAATTCTGCTTTAGATGCAGCTTGCAAAGAGACAGATTTAAAAAAATTAAGCATAGAACAAGGGTTTGTTGAAAATAGTTTTTTGGGCGGACAATTCATACTTAATGGTAGTCAAAGGGTCATCGGATTCAGGCCAAATGGTAAAAAACCACTTGAAGGAGAAGCGCTTGCTGCATTGTTGAAGAAAGAAGAACCCTTGGTTAAAAATGCAGAAAAAATGAAACCGGAAGAGTATACACATTGCGTATACCGAGCAGCATAAATATCAACCGAAAATAGATAGTAAAGGCGGAGGAAATCCTTCGCCTTTTTATTTTCATCTCTCTCCGCCCCCCCCCCCCCCCCCCCCCCCCCCCCCCCCCCCCCCCCCCCCCCCCCCC
>CALYTW010000056.1 GCA_945487905.1 uncultured cyanobacterium | reverse complement strand
AAATATATATAAGGCGATTTTTTTAATATATTTCGTTAAATAATTGAAAATATCCTTTAGGATGGTTACAAACCGGACATACTTCAGGAGCTTGCTTTGATATAAGTATATGTCCGCATTTTCTGCAAATCCATTGAGACTGCTCCTGCTTTTGAAATAAAGATTTTGCGGAAAGCTTCCCTGCCAGAGTTTCGTATCTGTGAGCATGGTGTTTTTCTATTTCCAAAATATTCAAAAAAAGTCTTGAAATTTCATCAAAACCTTCATCTTTTGCGGTCTGCGCTCCTCTTTTATAAACGAATTCCCATTCTTCACGTTCGCCTTTTGCCGAAGCAAGAAGATTTTCATAAGTATTTCCCATGAAAAACGGATAAACGCTGTTTACATTTCTGTGGTCTCCAGCAGGTATATATTTATAAAAGAGTTTAGCATGCTCTTTTTCATTTTCCGCCGTGTCCAAAAACACTTCTGATATCTGCTCATAACCTTCTTTTTTAGCCACTTTTGCATAAAAAGTGTATCTGTTTCTTGCCATAGATTCTCCGGCAAAAGCGTTTATAGTATTTTTAAGCGTTTCTGATTGTTCAAATTTCATATATCACTCCTTCTTTGTTCATAATTCTGGCTTTAATTAAAAACAAAATCTATTCTCTAAATGTACAACTTTAGTTATAGAAACAATCAAAAATCATAAAAAAAACACAAAAGCTCATCTTTTAAAACCTTACTATTAAAGCGTTTTAACTGCCAGTCTACTACATATGGAGGATTCTCAAACTAAAGTTGTAAAGTTAAAAAAATTTATGCCGTAAACGTAAATGAAAGGAAAATTGAAAGGACATTTATCATGGGATCAACTTCAACACTAACAATCAACACGAATTTGTCATCCCTCATCGCACAGAAACACCTTAGATCTGCAACTGAAGGAATGAACTCAGCGATGGAAAAACTATCAACCGGTTTCAAAATTAATTCCGGTAAGGATGACGCTGCCGGCTACTCTGTAGTCGAAGGCATGCAAGCCAAGGTAAGTGGCTATGACATCATCGAAACAAATGCCAGTATGGGTCTTGACATGCTTACAACTCAAGAAGGAATTTTAGATATCCTTAATGAGTATTTACAAAGAATCAGAGACTTGACTATGCAAGCCGCAAACGGAACTTATGGTTCGGCTTCTCTAAATGCTATCCGCTTGGAAGTAGAGCAGAGAATGGACGAAATCAACCGTTTATGTACAATTACTGACTTTAATGACATGTACCTATTGGATGGTTCAAGAACTGAAGATATTAATCTTCAGGTAGGTTTGTACTCGAACACAAGATGCGTAATCAAAATGGATTCGTTCTTGTTCAAGGCAGCAAAAGCCACAACTATTATGGGCTTCAGGTCAAAGTATAATACCACGGCAACCGATGCGGATAATCCGGGGTATATCGATTTGAGAACAAATGCAACAGAAACTGATTTGTACAAGTATCAGGCTCGTATAATTGATTCAAACGGTCAGCCTGTATTGGATGCAAACGGTAATGTTCAGTATCAACAAGGCTGGTATGCTTCAGCACTTGGTGCGGCATTTGCCGAAAACGGTACAGTAACATACAACAACAGTACGAGTGCAGTTATAGCAAGCGGTGCTAAAAACTTCAATATTGAAGAAATGTGCAAAGCTATATACAGAAATGACAGTTCTGCTCGTGCATTTATAGATAATATTGATTATGCTATAGATAATGTTTCGCTGAGAGTAACTATGTGCGGTGCATATATGAACAGATTAGAATCTGCTATTGATGCAACCGATGTTCAGAGACAGAACTTAACAGAAGCTATTTCTACAATGAAGGATACTGATGTGGCAAAAGAATCTTCAAATTACATCAAATATCAAATACTTCAACAATCAGCAGCTTCACTGTTAGCAACGGCTAACCAACAACCCCAAATAGCTCTGAACTTGTTATAATTCTTAGCTGAATTGTATAGCTAAAACGTAAAGTATTGCAGGAAAAATAAATTGTCCTTTCAAATGCTTCCGGCATCTTGTGATGTCGGAAGCTCGTTTTATATCAATGTTTTTACATATTCGATAATATCATTTGATTCGTACATTTGTATATTTCGGTCTTTGTCTACCATAAAAGGTACCTGCCTTTTACCCCCAAGATTTATAAGAACTTCTTCAGATGCTTTATCGGAAATATCTATTTTGTTATATTTTATATGATTTTCATCCATAAAACTCATTACCTTCTTGCAATATGGGCAGGTTTCCATTATAAATAAGTCTATCATCATTTAACATCCGTTCCTTTTTAGGTTATTACAAAGAGTATTTTTTTACATTAAACTTATGTCTGATTTTTTTGTGCTAATATTATAAGTGGAAAACAAGGAAATATAAATATGTTATTTGAGTTTTTACATTCAAAAATACACAGAGCGACTATTACTGATTCAAACCTTAATTATGTGGGTTCAATTACAATTGACGAAGATTTTTTGGACAAAGCGAACATCAGGGAATGGGAAAAAGTAGAAATCCTTGATATAAATAACGGAGAACGATTCCAAACCTATGCTTTAAGAGGTAAAAAAGGGTCAAAATGCTTTTGTGTTAACGGTGCAGCCGCAAGAAAAGTTCAAAGCGGAGACAAAATAATAATTGTTACTTATGCTCAAATGACGGAAGATGAAATCAAAAACCACAAACCTACTATTGTTCAGGTAGGCGAAAATAACGAGATAATAAGTTATGGAAAATAAGTCTTTAATTCCTAACAATTTAAAAAAGAAAAAAAAGAAATTTACCGTAAACACGAAAAACATGGGTGTAAATATTGATAAGAATGAGTATTATGAAATAATACTTTCCAACTCAAATCATCCTGAAAATTTCAGATAAACTATTTACCTCCGGCTTTTGTTATGGCTTCAATTATTCGTTTGACTTTTATAACTTCTATTTTTTTGTTTTTTTCTTGAATTTCATTAGCTTCCGGAATAATAATTTTCTTAAAACCTAGTTTTTCCGCCTCTGTGATTCTTTTGTCAATATGGTTTACGCCCCTAATTTCGCCTGATAAGCCGATTTCACCTACAATTGCGGTTTGAGGGTCAAAAACTACATCTCTTACACAGGTGATAATTGCAAGAGCAATTCCCAAATCTCCGGCCGGTTCATTAACATCAATCCCGCCTATTACATTTACATAAACATCCTGTTTTGAAAGATTTAAGCCTATTCTTTTTTCCAAAACCGCAAGGATTTGTAATACTCTGCTTAAATCAACTCCGTTTGCAACCCTTCTTGGTGCAGGATACGGCGTTGCACCCACAAGCGCTTGAACTTCAACCAGCAGAGGTCTTGTTCCTTCATTTGTCACAATTATCGTACTTCCGGGAGTTTGTGTTTGATTATATTCTTTCAAAAAAGCCTGACTCGGGTTGACTATTTCGACAAGCCCTTTTGCTCCCATTTCAAAAATACCTACTTCAGAGGTGTTGCCAAACCTGTTTTTTACCGAACGCAAAATTCTGTAAGATTTATATTTATCTCCCTCAAATTGAATAACAGTATCAACCATGTGTTCTAAAACTTTTGGGCCTGCAATATTGCCTTCTTTCGTAACATGTCCTATTACAATAATTGAAATATTGTTTGTCTTTGCAATTCCCATAAGCGAATTACAGCATTCTCTTATTTGGGACACACTTCCTGCGGAACTCTGGATGGTATTTGTATAAATAGCCTGAATACTGTCCACAATAACCAAATCAGGTTTCATTTCTTCAATATGCTTTCGGATAAGTTCAAAATTAGTCTGCGGGTAAATGTATAAATGGTCCGATTTAACCCCCAATCTTTCTGCTCTCAATTTTACCTGACCGGCTGATTCTTCTGCCGAAACATACAAAATCGTTTTTCCGTCATTGCACAACGCTCCTCCTGCCTGAAGAAGTATTGTGGATTTGCCTATCCCCGGATCGCCTGCTATTAAAACAAGAGAACCCTGTACAATTCCGCCTCCGAGAACTCTGTCAAATTCGGAAATATTAGTTTTAACCCTGATTTCCGAATTCATTTCTATTTCGGATAATGTCATCGGCGGCGTATTATCAGGTATGTTCAGCACAATTTTATCAGAAGAATTTTCTGATAATTCTTCGACAAAAGACGACCAAGAACCGCAATCAGGACATTTGCCCAAATAACCTGCCGATTCATAACCGCAGTTTTGACATACATACTTTGATTTAACTTTTGCCATAAAACTCTAATTCATCGGGATAATAAGCTTTTGACCGATAGACAATGCGTTCGGATTTGCCATTTTATTAGCCTCCTGAATCGCATTTACCTTTCGCATATCAAAAGAACCATAAAATCTTATAACGATACTTTCCAAGGTATCTCCGGCTTTAACCGTATATTCCTGATTTCTTACGGCTGATACAGCCGGTTTAACAGCTGTGCTGTCTGCAGGTATAAACGCAATCTTGCTGTTTGTTTCTGCTACAACTGATTTTTTAGCAGGCACTGCCATATCATCCTTAGGTGTTGATAAATTAATTAACAAACTTAAAACAGTAGTTATAACAAGGGTTATTATGACACCGAAAACGAGACCTGTAACAAAGTAGACCTGCGGAGCTTTTTCACTTCTTTGAGGTCTTACACCAAACGATTGCCACAAAACATCCAGTTCACGTGTTTTGTTTTGAGATTTGTAAAAATCTTCTTCCTGATGTTGCCTGTTGTAGCGGTTTAATGCTTCCATCATGGCAACTTTTTCCCTCGTAATGTTTGATCTTCTAAGTGTGGTGCTTTTCATAAGTCCCCTTTATCTGACGGCATACAACACTGCCATTCTGTTTTCGAAAATAACATAAAATTTATATCTTATCAATTATGTTAAGATATATGTAAAGATTTGTAACAAAAATTTCGTACAATTAATATAACGAGTAACGGAAAAACTTCGTTTTTCTTCGCAAACTCTAATTAATCTAATTGTTTCATGGTATTATTTTTTTATGAGTTTAATTTCAATTCTAAAACGCAAAAATAACAAAACATTGTTTACAACACCGAGCCACGGAGGTAAATTTTGTATTTCGCACAAGTTTTATCAATGGTATAAAAGCGATATTTCGGAAGTTGATGTTTATAATCCGACAAAAGCTCTGATGGAAGCAGAGGCAAATGCTTCAAAGATTTACGGCACAAGATGGACAAAATTTTTAACAAATGGTTCTACAAGCGGTGTAATCGCTGCTATACTGGCAAGTAAATGCGAAACGCTGCTTGTATGGAATAATGCACATCAATGCCACAAAAACGGCACAAAGATTGCAGGATGTAAAATTATTGAATATGAGCTTCCGTTAAATAAGGATTTGGGCATATTTGAAGCAATAAAACCCGAGCAAATATCAGAATTAATCCGTAAACACAAAGAAAAGAATCTGGCGATTGTAATAACTTCGCCGACTTATGAAGGATTTTCCGCAGATGTAAAATCAATAAGCGAAATTTGCCGAAAAAATAATGTAAAATTAATTGTAGACGAGGCTCATGGTGCGTTATATCCGTTTTCTGATGAACTACCGGAATCAGCCGTAAAGTATGCCGATTATACGGTGCAATCTCTCCATAAAACAGCCGGAGGAATTAACCCGACAGCACTTCTGCACTCTAACGATAACAACCCGGCGGAAGCGCTTTCAATGATTAATACAACTTCTCCATCGTACCCGATGCTTGCAACTATTGAAGCTAATATTAATTTTTTAAACTCCGGACGTGGAAAAAATTGTTTGAATAAATTAATAGAAAATATAAAAAAACTTAACCTTAAAAAATATAACGATGATATTACAAAAATTATACTAAAACATCCAGAAATGAACGGATCTGAGCTTTCTGAAAAACTTTATGAGTATGGAATTGAGGACGAAAGAACAAACGAAAAAACAACCATGCTTTTGTGTGGAATAGGAACGGATGAAAAAAAACTTCAAAGACTTAAAAAAGTTTTAAATAAGCTCGGTTTTTAAATTTTCTTTTTTGCCCGCATTAACTGCAAGTGTATCACAGCGTTCATTATATTGATGCCCGGCATGACCTTTTACCCAGATAAATTCAACCTCATGCTGTTCTTTTGCCTTCAAAAGCCTCTGCCAGAGTTCCACATTTTTCACCGGAGTTTTTCCCGCAGTTTTCCAGTCTTTTTTTATCCAACCTTCAATCCAATTATTATTAAAAGCATCTACTACATATTTGCTGTCAGAATATACCGTTACCTCACAGGATTTCTTCAAAGCTTCTAATCCGACAATCACAGCCATCAACTCCATTTGATTGTTAGTCGTAAGTTTAAATCCTTCCGAAAGTTCTTTTTCGTGCTTATTTCCGTCATTATCCGTATAAACTAAGATGGTGCCATAGCCGCCGACTCCTGGATTCCCGCTGCACGCACCATCTGTGTATATTTTTACTTTCGTTTTGCTCACAATCAACCCCTAATACAGACTACCGAGGATTGCACGCAACTGCTGTCTAAACGCTTATCCTTTAGACCATTGCAATCCGACCATCTATCTTTATTTACACCCGTGTGCAACACTATGCAGCAATACCTTGAATTTCAGAAATAAGATATCTTGCAACCCATTCAAAATCTTTGTTATCAGAAGCTGCTTTTCTTAAATAATCAATAGATGCTTCGCCGATTCTGATTAAAGACATAGCCACAACACCCCTTTTGGTTCCTTTAACAACCTGTAATTTGTTTACCAAATCCGGAACAACTGCCTGACCTTGTGCCACTAAAATATTTTCAAGATTGTTTTTTGTTGTATTGTCCGCTGTCTCTAATTTACCAAGAATTTCATCTACTAACTGCATGCTTTATCTCCTGTATAATCTCTTTTAATGTTTACATTATAATCTAATTTTTTATAAAAACAGGATTTCCTTACATAATCTTAATATTAATTTTAATTTCTTAAAAAAATAAAGCGGGCAGTTATTCTGCTCGCTTTACCCTTTTCGTATTTTACTTATTTTTCCTGAGAATCTTCTATACGTTTAGGAATTTGTCTGTCAAAATTCCTTTTTTCTAATTTCATTCTGTGAGAATCGCCCCTTTGCCCTCTATCAAAGTGCGTCCCTTGCTGTACCATTCCGGCTTTCATCATCGGTCTGAAATGGCACGGAGGCATTGGAGGTTTGTGCAGTGCCGCAAATAAGCTTAATGCCAAAAATACACCAACAAAACTGCCTGCCGCAATCTTTAAAAAGTCCCTAAACCCCTCTGAACAGCATAGACATTTACATTCTGTTTTTCTTTCCTCTTTAATTTCTGTGTTCATTTCTTCTGTCATAATTAAATCTCCTATGTTTATTGTTGTTGCCTCTTACATTTTGTTAACGAAATTGAAGAATCAATTGTTCATTTTAAAAAAAACTTCCAAATACATTCCAATATAAATAAAGAGCTGCCAACATCAAAAGGAGTCCGCTGAATTTCAACCCCCATTCGGTAAACAATGCCATTGACTTAAGATTCTTTAAGACAGATGTGAATAATCCCGCAAGTATTAAAATTATCCCCTGCCCCACAGAAAAGAAAAATAACGTCAAAATTGCCAAACCAAGACGTTTTCCTATTGCGGCAAAAGCCATAATCCCCGCAAGAATCGGCGTGGAGCATGGAGTACCTGCTATGGCAAATGTCATTCCCAAAAGTACGGGATATACAAAAACAGAATTGTATTTGTTTTGAGGCATGGATTTAATAATAGCCGGAATTTCAAAATCCAAAAATCCAAATAGTTTTAAGCCCAAAATCAGCAAAATCGAAGCGATGATAAGTGTGAAATATACGCCAAATGCTGAAGCAAAAACTTTTCCCGTTAAAGCACAAATTATACCGATAATAGTAAACACTATCGCCGTACCTAAGATAAAACAGCATAATTGTATAAAAGTTTTATGCGGAGTTTCTTTAGAATATCCCCCGACATAACCCACTATTAAAGGAAGCATGGCAAGCGAGCAAGGGGATATTGAAGCAAGGATACCTCCCAAAAAAGATATAACCAGCAATATATACCATGCCTGAGACATATTAGAAAAAGCAGATGCCAAACTATCCATTTAATTGTTCCTTTATATAATTTTCAAGAATTTTCGGCTGTATAGCTCCCTCGGTAGTCCTTATTATATCGCCTTTTGTATCTTTAAATACGCATGTGGGAACAAGTTTTACATTATACTCCTTTATGAGCTGTTGAGTCATTTTATCCCTTTGAGTCACGTCAACTTTCTTCAATCCAACTTTGGTTGAATAATTAGGATAAACTTCATCAAAAATTTTCTCCAATTCCTGACATTCATAACACATCGGAGAAGAAAATTTAATAATTTCCGCTCCCGATGACGCAATTCCCGGTAAAGCCGTTAAAGACCTGCTTTGTGCTAAACCCCAGTATACAAAAAGCGGGACAAATAAAATAACCAAAACGGTAATTAGATTTTTGTTCATGTCAAACTCCTTCCTTTAGTTTATCACAGAATACAATAATCCGTTTTTTGATAAAATAACCGACTCAGGCAGTTTAAATTTTTGTCAAAAAAAATGAAAGATAACAATATTTTATGATAAAATAATACATACGAACGGAGCCGTTCTTGATTAAATTGAATATGTATTTCGGGTCTGTAGCTCAGTGCCTTGCGGCGAGCAGAAGGCAAACCGAGCAGATGTAATCTGCGAGGTGGAGTGAGTCAACGGTGTCGGCTTGTCGAAGGACAAGACGAGCAGGTTGACGAACGGAGCCGTTCTTGATTAAATTGAATATGTATTTCGGGTCTGTAGCTCAGTAGGATAGAGCGGCGGTTTCCTAAACCGCGTCTGCCGCGAGTTCGACTCTCGCCAGGCCCAGATTATGTCTTAAAATAAAACATTTATAAATACCAGTAAAATCAATAGTTTTACTGGTGTTTTTATCATTTGATTGCACAATAAGTTTTAAATATTTGTCAAAACGCTTGTCGTTATTTACTCCTAAGAGTTCGACTCCCTCGAACATATCTTCTATTCCTTTTTCTTTTATATATGCCCAGAAAGCCCACCTTGCAAGAGTATTGTAGTATTTTGATTTCCTTTCTTCAATCTCATCTGGGGAAGCCTGTTCCGTTGCCATTGTAATAATAAGTCCGATTTCTTTTTTCATAAATTACTCCTTTCTTTTTGTTACCCTGAACTTGTTTCAGGGTCTTACCAACTATGTGTGTTACAATAAGGCTATGAAGAAAACTTGTGCTGTTTATATAATGACAAATCATTCAGAAACTTCCTTGTATATTGGAGTAACAAGCAACTTGCAAAAACGAGTTTGGGAGCATAAAAATAAAGTTGTTGAGGATTTTACTAAAAAATATAATGTTGATAAATTAGTCTATTATGAATTAACAGAAGATGTTGAATCAGCAATTAACAGAGAAAAACAATTAAAGCATTGGCATAGACAATGGAAAATTAATTTAATAAATGAAATGAATCCGGAATTTAAAGACTTATCTGAAAAGTGGTAAGATGCGAGTTTGCGAAAAAAACGAAGTTTTCCGCAAACTCTGACAATTAACTTTTGTAACATTTTTGTAAAATTTCGCAATTTTGAAAATAAAAAATACTTTATATATATGTATACATTTAACATAGGTATTATTATATGGTAGCAATAGGCAACAATTTACCGCCAATCGAACGAAATTATAACTTCCTGAATCTGACAGGAAGCGCAAAAGGCGTTCAAGGCATAGGTTATACTCCTGTACAATATACGGGAGGGGGTCCCTATACTAAATACGATATTCCACTGGAATGCGGTCATAATGGCAAGAACCAATACCGAGGCGAACACCTAGGGCTATGTAATCCTATTTGCGTTGCATAATAAAAGTTTAATAGTAAATAAAAAGGACTCCTCTTGCGGGAGTCTTTTTTTATGCAATTTTTATAAAACTATAAGCATCCTCATAAAAACCCTCCGGAACGCAATGTGTGAATAAATCCGCAATATCTTCTTTCTCACGAGTCATTGTGTATTTTTTTATTGGAGAAGTTTGATTCATTTTTGCTAATCGTTTTTCTTGGGCTGAAATTTCTTCAATCATAGCTTTCGCACCTGCCATTACTGGAGGGAGCTTGCCATCTGCGCAGATATTCACTATTTTTGAGAGAAACGATAACATATTTATTCCACTATTACTTCACACACTGATTCTAAAACATATTTTTTAATCTTTTTGCGGGTCAATGCTTATTTTGTTACATTTTGTTACATTTTTTTACAAATTTTACTATAAGAGGATGCGGAAAAAGTCGAGGGGTAAATGTAAATCAGATTGTACTTAATACTACAAGTTTGGAAGTAAATAGGAAAACAATTTTTCGACTTTTTCCGCATCCGACACAAGGTGTGTGAGAGTCAGGTTTTTTACTATTCTTTTAAGGCGGTCGTACCACTCTGCACTTAAAGTATTTACCCCTGTGGGATAACACGTAGCCTTTTACATTTTCCTTCCAAGTC
>CALYTW010000055.1 GCA_945487905.1 uncultured cyanobacterium | reverse complement strand
GTTCAAAATATAAGGATATTATTTATGACAGCACTAAATACAAAAGAGCTTGAAACAAAAACAAAAAAGGAATCTGTAAACCAAAAACACATCGTTTTTTATGATAAAACGCTTTCAGTATTGGAATTTATACTTGATGAATATTCAAGAGAGCTTACGAGGGCAGACATTGAGTTTTTGGATATGCCGAAAAATTCGGTTTCCATTTTGGATTTTTTGATTAATGCAATCGGCAGGGTTCAAAAAGGGCAAAGATTGGCTTTGGGACTTGATAGTGATGAAATTGTGAATGAAGAACCCGTGATAAATATAATCGAGGGTCTATCAGAGGAGAAGATTTAAAGTGATAAAAGTAATAATTCCTCCAAATCCTGATTTTAAGCTATACAAAACCGAATTAAAAAAGCTATACAAAGAAAGTCAGAAAAGACTTTGCGACCCTAATGATTTCGATTTTGTAACTAAAAATACTTTGTTCTATGGTTTCGTCGACCAAAAAGAATTAATAGGCGGAATTTATTTTTTTAAAGAAAATGAAAAACTTTTTATGAACGGCTTTGCAGGAAGAAAGCATTTTGACAAAAATATTGAATGCGTAAAAATGTCTCTAAATTGGTTCAATTGCGATATTTATGCGGAAGCGCAAAACAAAGCTTCTGCAATAAGCCTTTTGAAATCCGGATTTAAAAGAAAAGAAGGAAAATTATTCGTTTATAAACAATGGGAAAACCCCGGAAAGGACTAACAAACCATGTCATTTGATTACATTATTGAAAAAGAAAATTCTCAAACTAAATTAACAAAAGAAGAGGCTGAAAGTCTTGTAAAAAATATTTCTTCGGATTTTGCGGAGTTGAATTCCGAAAGAGCCGTAAATTTACAGATGGCTTCTGATTTAGCGAATGAAATATTTTTTAAAAACAATTTTAAAAATGTAAAAGATAAAAAAGAACGCTGGAAATCAAAGGTTAAGATGTGCAAAACATATATGTTTTACCAAACTTTGAAGGCATATATTTGGAGAAATACTTATGCAAATGTTAGCAGTATGTTCGACGTGTCGGGCGAAACTCACGATTCAAATAACAACTCAAACAAACAAAAGGCAATGTTGGTGGACATTTTGGAAAAAATGGACTTTCAAAAAACCTGTGATAAGGTTATTGATAACGCTTTACTTTATGGAGAATTGATTTCATTTACCGCATGGAAAAAGAACTACGAAGAATACAGACGCCCGATTTCGTTTTTTGAAAACCTTTTTGCAGAGGATATTTTAAAACTTCCAAAGATAATGAAAGCTGTAAAAGACGGCAAAAATTTTTGGACTGATGAAAAGAAAATTTACGACAATCCGTATATTTACCCCGTAAATCCTGCAGATTTGGTTTTTGACCCTTCACAGGCGGACAATTGGGATTCATGTCCAAAAATTTATCGCTGTTATAAAACTCCGAATGACATTGTAAACAATCAATACTACAACTTGACCGAGGAGGAAAAAGAACAGGTTTTCGGAATGTTGAAAGTTGATAATTTCAACGGCATTTCAAAAGACGAAGTCGTAAACGGTTCTACTATTGAGGTTTTAGAGCATTGGGGAGATTTGAAATTATCTGACGGAAGCATTCTTAAGAACTGGCATGCGGTTGTTGTCGGGAGAAAATTTTTGGTTGAATTCGGGAAAAACGAAAGAATAATTAACCCGTTTTCTTACGGAGCTTTTGTGGTTGACCCCGTAACAAAAAGAGGAATAAGCCCGCTTTATTGTGTTCTTTCGCTTGCGCATTTTCAGGAGGATTTGTTAAACCGAACTTGTAATTTGCAATCATTGAATGAAAATCCGCCATTATTAGCACCGGAAGGATTTTTTGACGAGGATGAAATTGAACTTTATCCGGGAAAAATCATTGAATACGGGGATAATTTGACTCCAACGGCAGCATTTCAGCAGTTGAACTTTAATCCGACAGTATTTTTGCAGGATATTTCATTCCTGAATGATTTGATGGCTGAAGTTTCCGGAATTTTTCCGAATATGATAGGCTCGGTTGAATATACGACAGCAAAGACAGCGACGGAAATTAATACAAAAACTCAAGGTCAAATGACAAGACTTGCAATGATTGTTGACACAATCAATCAGGATTATATTCTTCCCTGTGTGGAAAAAGTTGCAAAACTTTGCGCCGATTTCAAAATGGGAACGGAAAGAGTATTTGTAAACAGCAAAAATCAACCTGAAGAAATTGAGATTGACGACAGCATAAGACAAGCAGAATACAAATACACTTACTCGGATTCTTCTCAGACGGCACTCAAATCCGAACAGGCGGATATGCTTGTGTCTGCGGTGGAAAAATTCTCACAGCAAATACCTTTGAATTTAGAGGAAATTTTTGTTTGGTACTTTGAACAAAAAGGAGTTGATAATCCGGAAAGATTTCTCGTTCAGCAAAATCAAGAAATCAATCCTTTGATGCTTCAGTTTTTAATGAACGGATTGTCAAATAAAACGCAAGAACCGCAAGAAACAGAAGGGCAAAAAGAGGTAATCAAAGAAATCCCCGAAAAAGAAAATAACGAAAAAGATTTTGCGGATTTGTTAAACAACTTAGTTGGCGAAGGAGAGAAAAATGAAGTATAAAAATTACAAAAATCCATATACCCAAGAAGATAGCATTTATTCAAGGAATAATATGCTGGATATGTCTTTGCGTGAGTTGATATCACGCAAAGACGAGATTCTGGCACAAACACGAGTTTTGGGTATACCGGAGGATAAAGAATTATCAGGTTCGGAAAATGCTGTGTATGTAGAAGCATACACCCGTGATGATGGAACAGAGGTAAAATCACATTGGCGAAGCAAACCAAAAAGTTTATCAAATGGGTTGGTCGAAATAAAATCATCTGATTTGTCAGATATACGGCTAAAACAAAATATAAAAATTAGTAAGTTTAAAGAGTGTTTGATTAACTTTAATAATAATCAAAATATAAATTACAAAGATGCAATGCAATGTATGAATATCGGGTTAATAGGTCCTGAAAATATCGAAAATAACACGAATTTTAGGGTTTTGTCACAAAATGATGTTTCAGATTTATCAAAACGTATGAGCTATGATATTCCTGAAAATATCAAGACAGTAGAATATTCAGCTGATAGTACACTGGCAAAATCTGTTAAAAATTCTGCAACATTCAGGAATGCCGTTAAAGCTTGGGCATCAACGCCTGCAGAATATAGACAAGATAAAATATTTTTGACATTAAATGACAATGAAAATCTGGCACGGTCGATTTTGCATGCTACAATATTCAATCCACAAGTATCAAACGGATATTTCACAGGATATTTGTATGATGTATATGATTTTAGATTGCAATTATTCACTGATAAATTAATAACAACAGCAAATGCAGGTGCGGTAACATTGCAAAAGTTAAGACAACTACAGAATTATAATATAGTAATACCAGTCAAATTAAAATTGTAAATATATTAAAATTATGTTATATTAAGTAGTGCTAGAAAGGTAGTGTATAAAGATGAAATTTTCAAGTTTTACACTTAATAGAATAGCTAAAATTACTTTTTTTATTTTTACCATAACCTTTTTAATACTATTATTTTATTATCATTTTCAGATTCCAAATTACTATGTAAATAAAGAACTTGCCTTTGAGGCCATAAATAATGGTGTTGGTATAATTGAAGTTAATCGTTTATACAGAAATAAGGAGTATTTTTTTCAAAACGGGTTGTTTCATGTATGCACTTTTACTTTTGTAGCACTAGTTATAATGTATTTATTTAACAACAAATATGTTAAAAATCTTATTAATATTAAGCCTTATATATCTACAGCTTTATCATATATATTTTTAAATTTGTCATATGTTGTTTGGGCACATTTTACAATGAATATTTTTGAAATTGAGTTAAAGAAATTTGTTTATCCTGCTAATGCCGACAGTATAATGATTCCGATACTTGGTACATATATGTTATTATCCTTTTTAGCTTTTTTATATTATCCAATTGTTAATATATTTAATTTTATAGTTTTTAACACAAAAATTTCAAATAAATTTTTGATAATAATGTATAAAGTTTTATTTTGCATTTTTGTTGTAGATATATTGATTAACTTGGATGCACAATATAGTAGTAACATTATCATTATATACATAATTAAAATTGGTTATTTGATTTTATTGCAACAATCAATTGATAAATTAAAAAGTAAATATGATATATCATTATCCTCAGAACGGTAATTGTTGGATTTAATTAATAACGAAAATCTGGCACGGTCGATTTTGCATGCTATAATATTCAATCCACAAGTATCAAACGGATATTTCACAGGATATTTGTATGATGTATATGATTTTAGATTGCAATTATTCGCTGTTAGAAACTATGATTCAAGAACCGGCACATTTAAACGTGATAAATTAAAAAATATATTAAAAATAATTAAACCGTAAAGTTTAAGGAGGTTTAAATGAAAAAGTTTACAAATCCAGTTGAGGGTATAATAACAAGCGATTTCGGCTATCGTATCCCACCGACAAAAGGCGCAAGTACAGGACATTCCGGAATTGATATAGGAACTCCGATAGGAACTCCCGTAAAAACTATTGCAGACGGAGTTGTTATTGCCGCAAGCTCCGGCATGCGAGGTTACGGAATCGGCATTTTTATTGACCACGGAATAATAGACGGCAAACATGTTGTAAGTGAATATGGTCATTTAAGTGAGCTTGGCGTAAAAATCGGAGACAAAGTAATTCAAGGACAAGTAATTGCAAAATCAGGCAATACAGGAGTTTCAACAGGACCGCATTTGCACTTGACAATAAGAGAGAACGGGATTCCTGTTAATCCTAAACAATACGTTATGCACAATGTTTATTTTGCATAAAGTTTGTGTATTTCTGACGTACTGACTTTTGCGTGACCACCTCTGATTGGAATAAATAACAAGCCTGCACAGAAAAAGAACATCAGTCCGTATGCGCAAGGATATACCCAAAGTGACCGATTTGCGCCTGTTTTGGAAATTTCTCCGGCAAGAGGAATTCCGTCAATTGAAAAATTTCCGATAACCAAATCTGACGGAACTCCCATAGATTTGTTCAGCGAAACATTTTCAATTCTTGCTTTCACAAGGGTTCCTTTGGAATATGTTTTTTTCTTGATTACAACATCTTTCACGGTTTCAAAATCAACATAATCACCTTCGTTTATTTTTTGACGGGTGCTGTAATACTTCTTTATCCTGACGGGAATTTCTATTGCAGGATTTATATCGGATATAACGACCTTGTTGGCACTTTTAACAGTATTGATTTTAGGTAAAACATCTTTAATATCAACTGTTTGTTTTTGATAAATATTTTTATTTTTGTTTTTTTCGGCAAATGTGTCAGTAATATAAGCTGTTTTTTGAACCTTGATTTTCAAATTCTTATCTAATGTTTTGTCAGCAAAATCATCCTGAATTTTTTGTGCTGAAACAGGTTTGATTTTTAGATTCTTGTCAAGTGAAGCCACTGCAAAATCGTCTGTAATTATTGAATATGCCGGCATGCAGATAAAACTCATGCTTATAAACAAGATAAATAATTTTTTCATTTTTTTCCTTATAAATAATGTACGGAATTTTTTGAACCTGATTCTATTTTTTTCTGAAATTTGGCACGATTTTCTTTAGAGGTTAACAAGAAATTTTGATAAAAAGGATTATCCTTGTATTTATTATTTACTAAGTATTCGGGATATTTTTTGTAAATATATTCATAAATCTCCATCATTCTTCTTGAGGTTATAGGATGAGTTGAATACCAATCATATCGTTTTTGCGGAAAAGCTTTGCTCATTACGACAATCATTGCAACAGGGTTATATCCTGCGTTTACCATAAAATCAACCCCTCGTTTATCGGCTTTGTATTCATATTTTTTAGGAGAAAAAGCGTACCCCCAAATGCTAAAATACCCTCTTAAAACTCCGTTATAACTGTCTACACTATGAGAAATTTCGTGAGCAAGAATCGCTGCAACCTCGTCATCAGATGAGAGTCTGTTATATAACCCTCGATACATAACTATTTGTCTGTCGCTGTGGCGAGAATATGCATTTTTAGTCTTTGAAACATCAAAATCAAAAACCGTGCGTTTTTCTATTCCGTTTGAGTTGAGAATATTAAACCCAATACGATCAATTCTGTTTTGACTTTCAATAACACTCTGATTATTCACAAATTCTTTATCAACAAATGCATAACTTGCATTGCATATACTCAAAAATGTAAACAGTAAAAAAACAACCCCAAATCTTTTCATACAAACACCTCATAAAAACTGATTAACAAACAGATATTAGCATATATATAAAAATTTTTCAAGTATTTTTATGGAATATATTTTTAATCAAATTCCATCATCTTATCCAAAATAGGCTCGTAATAGAGTTTAAACCAAAGGTAATACACAAAAGATAGAGCAGCAATGACATAAATAATTTTTTGGATTTTTGAAGGTATATTTACTACCAAATGCTCATATTTCAATATTTTTAATTTAAAAAGAATAATTTCTAATATTGACAAAAAAATGAAAATTGGTAATACCAACTCAGAAATAACAGATATAAATAAGAATGGTAACCATAATTCAGCGTAGGGTGGCTGGATAACAAAATAAGCCATTGTACAAGAAATAGCCCATATGAGAATTAAAAGAATACAAAAATTTATCGAATGATATTTATTAATAATTGGTAACTTCATACTGGAAGTATACCATAGAAAGGAATATAAATGACAAATAAATTACAACAATTTGCTCGTCACGGTTTTAATTGGTGGGTAAATCACGAAACGCACAAAGCACAGCAGAAATACGGCTTTGACATGACAAAGCATGAATATTCGTATAGCGATACACATAATAATGAAGCGGATGCATTTAAACATGCATATATGTCGTGGTTTTTAGCTTGGTATGCTAATGACAAAAAATCAAAAGAGCTTGGCGATATGCATGAAGATGAAACTCCAAATGCACCAATGTACGAACGAAATATGGATTTGTGGAATAACGAAATCGGTAGAGAAATTGCCCATGAAATGAAAAGCCAATATGGCAAAGCAGTAGAAATTTTAGGAACAGAATGGGCATCGGAAATCGCATCACAAATGATTTGGGAAAAGATGCAGCAAGGAGAATTGATAACAAATCCTTTTAACGACAGAAGACGATATGAAAATATGGAAATTGAAAGGCTTAAAGAAAGCGACAGAATCTACACAGACGGAGAGTTTCGTAATTTTGACGAAAAGATTAAAGCGTTGAATTATGACAAATATATGGATTATGTGCTTGATAATCATTGGGAAATACCTTCAGTAAAAAACCTTGATAAAAGAGTTTTGAGCGGAGAACTCATTTATGTTGATAATTATATCCGTTCTGATGGCACAAAAGTTTGCGGATAT
Organism: uncultured cyanobacterium; assembly: GCA_945487905.1. Lineage (GTDB taxonomy): Bacteria > Cyanobacteriota > Vampirovibrionia > Gastranaerophilales > Gastranaerophilaceae > CAG-196. The sequence continues at coordinate 3,345 of CALYTW010000055.1, read as the reverse complement.
TACAGAAGACGCCATTATTATGCAAGTAAAAAATAAAAAACTTGAATATTTTTTTAATTTAACCCTAAAGAAAGGAAATTATTATGGAAGAAAAACAAGTTCAAAATGAAAACAAAATTATTGAAGCGGAAATTAACGAGCCGGTAAAATTCGATAACTCAAATTCTGCTTCTTCTAAAATACCTGAAGATTCCAAAAAAATCGGACAATCTGAACAATCAGACCCGAAAAAGGAATTAATCCTCGGCAAATTCAAATCTGTAGAAGATTTGTCAAAAGCTTATGAAGAATTACAAAAGCATCAAGGTAAAACCTCTGATGAACTTGGAAATCTGAGAAAAGATCTTGCCGATTTTAACAGCTTAAAGGAAGTTTCTCAAAGCGTTTCGGAATTAAAAGAAGCCCTAATCCCTTTTATAAAAAGAGACAAGGAGCTTTATAACTCGCCCGAGTATTTTCAAAATGAAATATTTAAAGAAATTTATTCCGAAGCTCTTACGGCTTATGGCGATAATCTTGATACAGACCGCATGATAAGCCTTCTTGAAGCTTACGTTAAGGATAGAATCTCAGCTTATAACAAACAAAAATCTGCAGAGAAAGAAACTCAAAATGCCCTGGCAGGGATGACTTATGAAAAAAATCCTAAGTCTTCGCTGACTCCGCCGAAAAAGTCTCTCTCAGAAATGTCCGAAGATGAGTTCAGGGAATCAATCAGGAAACTTATCTAAACGTGAGTTATGGTTTAAAAAATGGAAAATGCAAAATTGAAAATGGAAAATAGTTAAAATTTAAGTAATTTTGCATTTTAGATTTTTAATTTTCCATTTGAATTCTTGGTGTTATTTGCAAAAACGAAAGGAAAAAAATGACGACAACAAAACAAAAAATTATTACTGCTTTTTCGGAAGCGTTCAACAAGTATTTTTATAACGAAATGGTAATCGGCAAGCTTGCACATTACGAGCTGAAAGACCACGTACGTAAGGGAGACGAAGTAGATATTACTATGCCGGGGCTTATTCAATTGTTCGATTACGACGGCGGAAATCTTCCGACAGCCGAGTCAGCAACCGTTTCTTCCTGCAAAGTTAAAATCGACAGAGGGAAAGCATTCCATTTTGAATTATCCGAAATGGAAGAAGCGATGCTCAGACAGGCTAGTGATACGGCAGACGTAGTTAATATCGCTAAAGATTACACTGATGATGCAATAAAACAATTTGCAGCTGCAGTTGACTCAGCTTACGCAAACCTTTACACAAGAGCAGGTCACTATCTTGATAACAGCGGAAGCGCAATTTCTTTAACCGCTCAAACCGCAAAAGATATTTTTGCTTATATGCAGGCTAAATTTCAGCGTGGCGACGGAAAAGGACATACAAACTGGATTGACGGTTCTATGTTATGTATAATTCCTCCCGAATATCAATTCTACTTGGGTAAATTGGACGAACTCAAATATACCGAAACAGGAGCTTCCGAAACAAGAAAAGGTTATATCGGAACTCTTTGCGGCTGGGATATACTGGTTTCTAATAATATTGCTCAACCTGAATCAGGCGTATTCTATCCGTTATTCGGTGTCAGAGGTAAAACTCTTGCCGGCGGTATTTCTTCTGACTTGAATACAACCTTCTACACACCCGAAAAGAATTTCAATACCTGCTACAAAGGTTACGGTTTATTCGGTGTAGGCGCTCCACGTGCTGATTTATTAGGTACGGTTAAGGTTAGTGCAACTCTTTCAGTCGGTTCATAGAGGGTTAGAGTTTAATTGTATAGTTATTTATAAAATTAAGAAAGGTTAAAGATATGACAAGAGATAGTATTCAAGTACAATATCCGGTATTAGAACATTCTGAATCAATCGCTAATATAGGAATTAAAAAACAAGCGGTTACCGTTGCAAACGGTATTACTATTCAGGATGCGTTTTCTAACAAAAACAATTCGATGTTTATCATAATCGATAACACAGGTGAAGCCAAGTCTGCTCTAACCGTTAAAGCAGGAACAGCTTACCCCAATTCAATGCTCGGAAATATAACAATTGAACTGCCTGTCGGCGTATCTGCTATTCAGGTGCAGGATTTATCCCGTTTCGAGAAATCAGACGGTTCTATCGATTTGGATTTTGCTACAGGGTTTACGGGTACAATTTATGCAATTGCTAAATGGGCAGGCGTAAGACCGGTTGAAGAATAATGGTTGGGGCGGGTTTGAGGGCTTTGCCCTCAAACCCGCCGCTTCCTCAATATGAAAGGATTTAAAATGTACAAAATAACATATATTCCGACAGGACACATCTTTTTGCTCCCCGAGAATGAAGCAAAAGAGTTAAAAGAAAAATACCCCGATGATTATAAAATATTGGAAAAAAACGGAAAAAAGTTTAAAGATACCATAAAAAAGAAATCTGGTAGTGACGAAAATTCGATTTATTCAAAAGTAATCGATAAAGATTAATATTAAGGAGAAAAATATGACACTAACTTTGCTTGATTTATATAACACAGCTGCTTCGCAAGAGTGGGCTATGTATGATAACGATGCTTCTTCCGATTCGGAAATGGAGGATTCGCTTGTGCTTGCACTTAACAAAGCCATTCTTGAAATATATTCCTCATACGAGTTTCCGTTTAGAGAAAGAACACATTTGATATTAACCGTACCGCATATAAACGAATACGATATGCCAAATGGCTTAATCAAAAGGGACAAAGCCGGAAATTATCTTGTAAAAAGTAATTCCGCATTGTTAAAACTTATAGAAAAGCCGTCTTTTGAGAAAACATGCTGTGATATTCCGGAAAGTTTTTATATTCAAGGAGATAAAATAGTTCTTTATCCGACACCTTGTGTAAAAACACTGGTTACAATAGACTATTTAACCTTGGTTATCGGTGAAACAGCATCCGGAGAAGAAATCTATACGTTAAAAAATTCTAACGACAAGCTCATGGTGCCTGCTCATCTGGAAACCCTTGCTAAAGAAGCAATTATTACAAGAACGATGCTCAATTCTATCGCATCCGAAACTGATGAGAATTTTTCTGCTTATAAAAAACAGTCAGAGAAGGCATATAAATTATTTGTTAAGTACGCAAAGGGGGTGGGGACAGATAAGGCTGTGAAATGGTAAAAAGCAGATGTATTGAGGGTTGGCTGCTGGAGGGATAGAAGAATAGATGGCTGGAGTGGTGAACGTATAGAGGGCTTGCAGATGAAAAGCCGTATCCCCACCCCCCCATATCTTTAAAACCTCTTACAACCCGACCCTTGTTATAAAAAAAACCCCTGAATGGGGCTGAAAACTTTGTAAGATGTAAGATGGTTATTATA
>CALYTW010000054.1 GCA_945487905.1 uncultured cyanobacterium | reverse complement strand
ACTTGTAGTATTAAGTACAATCTGATTTACATTTGCCCCTCGACTTTTTCCGCATTCTCATTACATTTTAAATTTCTAGCAATAAATATTTTTACGGGTTTTATATTTGTATAGTGTATAACAGGTATAAAGCATGGTAAAAATTTTACCGATAAACAGATTAAAATTTATTGAAACAAATCAGATTAAAAGTAATCAGATTAAAAGTAATCCGATTAAAAGCAGTGCTGTATCTCAGCCGATATCGGCAGTAACATGTGTAGGAAGTGCAGTCCTTGCAGGTGTGTCTACTTTTTTAAAGGATTTTAATAAAACCGTTGACGAAGATAATTATTTTCAGCTGAAAATGAATCCGGAAACTGATAAACATTTTGAGCCGGATGTGTTCCAAAAAGCAGCGGCAATGAATTTGTATCTTGGAAACGATGTTTTGGTCACAGCTCCTACAGGAACAGGTAAAACCGCAATTGCAGAATACATAATTACAAAAAATCTAAAAGAGAACAAAAGAACTTTTTATACAACACCTTTAAAAGCTTTGAGCAATCAAAAATTTAGAGAGTTTTTGGACATATACGGCATTGATAATGTCGGGATTTTGACAGGCGATACAAAAGTAAATATTGATGCGCCAGTGGTTGTTATGACAACCGAAGTGTACAGAAATATGGTCGTATCGCAATATTTTAACCTTGAAAATCCTAATAAAAATATATTGGAGAACAATTTGGGAACGGTTGTTTTTGACGAACTGCAAAATCTTGGAGATGTAGACAGAGGAGGTATTTGGGAGTTATCCATAATGCTTACCCCGAAAGATGTTCAAATGCTCTCTTTATCGGCTACAATTGGCAATAACAAAGAAATTAACGACTGGATGGCTCTTACAAGGGGAAGAAAAGGGGTGTATGTTACTCCTGCTGAAGGCTATTTACCTGATAAAACAAAAGAAAAGCAAACCGTATTAATTGATGTGCCGAGCAAAAACAGGCATGTTCCATTGACTTTTGATATAATGTCTGCTCCTGCGGAAATTAAAATCCCTAAAGGTCGTTCTAAAAAAGAGCAAATTAAGGCAAAAAGAGACGGTGCGGTAAAGGCAGGTACAATTTATGCAAAGCCGTCGCAAGAAATATACAAAGATATTACAAGAAAACTTAATAAAGACGAAAAACTCCCCGCATTATATTTTATATACAGCAAGAAAGAATGCAGAAGACTTTTGGGGTATTTAGCATCGGAAGCTGAAATGCTTACCACAAAAGAGGAACGAACAGAAATTGAAAAAACAATAAAGCAATATAAAAAACAAGGAATATATCTTGGAAAATCTCTCAAAACAGATGCTTTGATGAAAGGATATGCGGTTCATAATGCAGGACTTCTGCCTTCTCAAAAACAGCTGATAGAGGAATTGTTCCAAAGAAAACTTTTAAAGGTTGTTTTGGCAACTGATACTCTCTCGGCAGGTATAAATATGCCGGCAAAAACTGTTGTAATTTCTTCTCCCAGAAAACCGGCTTCAACTTCTGATGGCGGACCTGATCACAGAAGAAATCATACCCCGAATGAGTTTCATCAAACATCAGGTCGTGCAGGCAGACGTGGAATTGATACTGAAGGTCTTTGTATGGTAATAAGTTGTAATCAGCCTCAAACGAGGATTTATCAGCAATTGATAAGTCAGCCCTCTAATCCGCTTGTGAGTAATATCGATATAGACTATTCTTTTATAGCAAATTACACATCCGAATATTTGGATACAGAGCTTTTAAAAGACTTGCTGTCAAAATCTTTGTACACTTATAATTCTAATCATAGTTTCAGCAAGGATAAATTAAATGAACTTATGAACCGATATTGTGTAAGAAGGGATATTCTGTATAAATACGGATATATTGATAATAACGGCAGATTAACAACAAAGGGAGAATTGATAAAAGATTTAAACGGATATGAACAGATTCCTATTATTAATATGGTATACAATAAGGACTTTGCAAGACTTGATGCGGTTCAGCTTGCAGGTATAATAGGCGGATTGGCTAACATTGAATACAGCACAGGGATAAATGAGGGGGTAAATAATGTGGTAAATAGCGGGGTAAATGTAGGAGCAAACAGTGTTGACCTTGATTTTATTCAAATTGCAGGAAAGTCATTTTATGAAGTTAAGGACTACGAAAAAAGAAGTGCTTCGCTTTATCCCGAAAGAGAGATGGGAGTAAACGGTAATATTATAGAGCATGTTTACAAATGGGCAGAATTAAACAGTCATCACGGAGACAGCAGAGATAATTGGGAAAACCTTTATGAAGGAGATTTGAAATTTTCAATTAAAGATGAAGGGTCATTGTTTAGGGAAATTTCTACGGCAATTGATTTGATGAAACAACTTTCGACTGTTGCAAAAAAAGGAGAAGCAATTTCCGAAACAAAAGAAGATAAAGCATATTATTCTTATTTAGCTGAAAAACTTCAGGAAGGAATTTTTTTGCTTCAAAGAGAACCTGTCATAGAAGATGTGGTTTAATTTAAAAATGAGCTGTAATTCCGGTTGTTGTAAATTTATATGCTTCCAGTGTTTTTGAGAAATATTCCGGATGAAGCCCTGCTTTTTCTTTTAATGAATTTAAAAATACTTCTCTGTTCGGGAGCTGTTCCCATACTTCAGGCAGGTAAACCGCACGATTATTTCTGTCGGCAATTATGATTCCGTAAGGGTATATTTTACAAAGCAGTTCACGTTCATCTTTAAAAGTGATTCTCTCTATTGAAGAAAGTATTGAAATCGTAACTTCAATATACGGTAACTCTCTTTCGCTGATAGGTTCAAATCTTGGGTCATTGAAAGCTGCATTTTTTGCATTATCGATTAAATCAAGAATCAAAGGTTTTGTCGGATATATAGAACCTATACAGCCTCTTAAAACGCCGTTTAGTTTCAGTGTAACAAAGCTTGCACCATATTGAGTTAAGACAGGCGGAATTTCCTGCGGTACATATTCATTTCCTTTCAAAGCTTCCAAAACAGACGACATAACTGTTTCTGTTATGTATTTTGAATAATATTTTTCAATATAGCTGTTTTTTGTATCCGTGTACAAAAACCACGAACCGTAGCCCACAACTTTATCGGTTTCTTTATTTATATCTCCGGAATTGTACATCATAGCTCTTATAAGAGTGCAATCGTTATTATTTGCAAAATCTACAAGCCCCATAATACCAATTAATCCGCATGCCTGTGCCGGCTGAAAATACTCAAGCTTTCCCGTTTCGATAATTGTTGCAGTATAGGTGTCAATTTGTCTGCATTCCTGCTGGGTATAATAATGGCTTAAATCGGAAGAAATTACAAACGACGAATCTTCCCAGTAGGTCGAAATTAAATCGGATATTAGTCTGTAATCGCATCTGCCGACCAAAATCGGAATTATTTTTATTTTATGACATATTTTTTTAAACTCTTTAACAAAATCTTTTGCACTCATAATTTGAGGTGTATTTAAGTTTTGTATAAATGGCAATTGGACTTCAATTGCGTGTTCATTATCAAAAACTTCATTAGAAATAAGGCAAGGAAATTTTTCTGCAATTTCTTTGATTCTTCTGTTATTGACTTCAAGACTTCCAAGCGGAGTGTCGAAATATGTATACTCAGGAAGTGCAATATTGTTAAATTCTTCATGATGAGAAGGTGCAATAATAAAGATATTTTCGTTTAATTCAAGCCTTTGAAAACCTGCCATAGCTGCATGCCCGGAATAATACATTCCGGCATGCGGAACTATAACCGCTTTGCTCTTATATTTACTTTTTTCATCAATTTTAAAAGAATTTAGCAGATTTGTTAATTCTTCGGCTTTTTCCGGATAAAACTTTCCTGCAAACCCGGGACTTTTATTCATATAATCTATCCCTGCACTTCTTACCTTATTACGGTACCTATAACAACAAAATTTTAGCACAAGTTCGTTTTTTTTTAAATAATTGCCAGCCGAAATTTAATTGTAAATTATTGTAAACATTTTCTCTAAAAATCTAAAGTTTTTCAAAAAAATGCCGTTATCTATCTTGTAAGGTAGTTATAGGAGCATCTATTATGTATATGTTACCCGGATGTTACAACTTTAATGACAGCAAAGAAATTATATGTAAATTCCTCAAGGAATTATATGAAGGTTTGGTTTATAAATTTTACATCTATGAAAGCGGTGTAAATATTTAGACGACATAGGTATAACTCTCGAATACGTACATAAGCACTCAAATAAAGTGCTTTTTTTTTGCGTAATTTTTTGGTAAAATGTTAGGTGGATTTGGGAGAAACATATCCGAATTGAGTTCAACGGATAAATAATGAAGAGAATTCTTTTTTATATAACTTTATTAATATGCTTTATTTGCGCTTTTATTAACCCTTCCTTTGCGGAATCAATGCCGATTAAGGTTACGGGATTAAATTATGATACATCTGGAGCTTTAATTTCTATTAGCACACAAAATCCGAATACAGAAGATCAAGATGCTCAACCTCTCAAATGCATAAGGCTTTCAAATCCGAACAGGGTTTATTTTGATATTAACAATGCTGTTTTGATTGGAGAAAAACAGCAGATTATTTTTGAAAAAAGCGTTATAAAAGAACTGCGATTGGCGCAGTTTGAAACAAATCCCTATATTGTAAGAACTGTTGTAACTTTTGATGAAGATTTTGATTCGTCAAAAGCCGAGTTGATTTCATCTGGCGGAAGCATTATGCTTGTGGCAAAATCTCCCGTAATTTCAAATGACTATTTTAATGTTATTTATGACGAGTCTCAGGATAAATTGCCGTATTCAGGATTAACTGCGAGTTCGCAGGTAATTCAAAAGGTGTCAATACCGGTAGAAACACCTAAGAGTGAATCGGAAAATACAATGAAAGAGATAGAAAAAGCGTTTGAAGATTCAACGCTTAACAATACTGACGGAAAAACCTATGATACGGTTATTTCTCTTGATTTGTCTTCAAGATTGAAACTGCGTACAAAATATTATATAAATCAATATATTTTGAAAAATAACGGTTTGCTGGTAAGCGGAATTGGTCAGCTGACAACGGGCAGAATCTTCTGGTTAAATTCTCCAAAGAGAGCTGTTATAGATTTGCCGAATACATATCTTGATAAAGCCTTCAGAAATCGGGAAATATCTTTGTGTGCCGACAGCTCATGCGGTGATACCGCAAAAATCGGGCAGTTTGATTTTAATACGGCAAGAATAGTTATAAATTCGGAAAGTTCCGAAAAATATATTCCCATTTATGCAAAAGATTCTCAATCTTTGTTTATTGTTAATACGGATAAGTTGAATCATATCGCACTTGAAAATGAATCTTCAAATCTAGGTAAAGCGTTTGTCAAAAAATATGATTCAAAATCAGGAGAGTTAATTTTATCTTTTACCGCTCCGGTTGTTCATTCGATTGTAAGAACAGACAATGCGTTTAATATTTATTTCTTCAATGTAAAAAATTACAATGACCAAGATATTGCATCGACAGTGATTAATACACCTTTTAAAAATATTTCAATATCACTGCTTCCGCAAATCGGTATAAAAGCTTCTGTAAAAATAGGTAAAAAAGACTCTGTAAAAGTAGAGGAAAGTGTTGACGGAAAGGCTGTTAAGATAGTATTAAAGCGTGAATCTGATTCTGAAATTTATGAAAAACCTGTTAAAAAAACAAATACAAAAGGAACCACCAAAATCGTCATTGACCCCGGACATGGCGGGTCGGATTATGGTGCAATAAGAGAAGGGGTTAATGAAAAGGATATAACACTTGATATTTCTCAGAGGGTTGAAGCCATTTTGCGTTCTAAGGGTATAAAAGTAGCTATGACAAGAACCGATGACACTTTTGTTTCTTTAGAAGACAGAGTTGCTTTTTCAGAAGGAGAAAATCCTGAGATATTTGTAAGTATTCACGTTAATTCTGCTGTCTCCGAAACCCCAAACGGCATAGAAACACACTGGTATCACGATTACAGTAAATCTTTAGCCGAAGTCGTACACAAACACTTTGTTAAAGAATTTCCGAATGCAAATGACAGAGGTTTGTTTAAATCGAAATTCTATGTAATTAATCATACAACATGTCCTGCAATACTTTGTGAAATTGGCTTTTTATCAAATCCTGAAGAAAGGAATGATTTGATAACCGATACAAGAAAACAAAAAACAGCAAAAGCGATTGCGGATGGTATAATAGAATATATTAGGAACGGAGGCAAATAGCAGTGAACAAAAATTCTTCCATAGGTTTTTTTGATTCAGGTGTCGGAGGTTTGTCCGTTTATTCGCTGTTTAAAAAATCTTTGCCATCCGAAAATACCTTGTATTTTGGCGATTTGAAAAATATGCCCTATGGAAATAAATCTAAAGATGAGCTTTTGGTTTTTGCAAGAAAAATTGTGGACTTTTTTAAAACTCAAAATGTAAAAGCTGTTGTCATAGCCTGCAACACATCTTCAGCAACGGTTTATGACATAATAAAAAATGAATATGATTTCAAAATTTATCCGATAATTCAATCTTCTGCGGAAGTGATTTCAAAAATGAATGTTAAAAAAATCGGTGTTTTTGCAACGATTGCAACAATAAATTCGGGTGCTTATAAACGAGAAATACAAAAGCATAATTCTGATATCGAAGTTATAGAACACGCATGCCCGAATTGGACAAGTTTTGTAGAAAACGGACAAATCAATTCTCCTGAGTGTTTAGAAGATTTGAAGGCTCATTATGAAAAAATATCGGACTCAAAACCTGATAAAATAATTTTAGGATGTACTCACTATCCGTTCTTACTGCCGGTATTGACAAAATTTGCAGATAAAGAAACTTTTATTGATCCTGCAAAAATCTTTGTCGATTTTATTCATGAAGATTTGCGCAAATCAAATTTGCTTCGCATCTCATCAGAAAAAGGAACAGAAAAATTCTTTGTCAGCACAAATCCTGATGATTTTGTAACAAACGCAAAACTCTTTTATGAAGTAAAAGAGAGACCTTCTATTATATAGAAGGTCTTTTATGTAAAGCGTCTAATGTGTTAAATGTTTTTATCTCTTTACCCAGCCTTCGATGATTTTCAAGGGTGCTCTTGTTATAGCCAAAGCCCAAGCCGGAATGCTTTTTGTAATTACACCGACTGCTCCTACATTCGCCCCTTCTTCAATCGTTACAGGTGCAACAAGTACCGAGTTTGAGCCAATTTTTGCATTATCTTTTATTATTGTTTTGCTTTTTACCTTTGTTAGCGGGTTATAGTTCGCAGTAATCGTTCCTGCACCTATATTCACATTAGAGCCTATTTCACTATCACCAAGATATGTCAGGTGGCACGCATTTGTATTAGATTTAACTGTAGTCTTTTTAACCTCAACAAAGTTGCCTATTTTGACATTATCTTCTAAAACAACATCTCCTCTCAAGTGTGCAAAAGGCCCAATTTTACAATTCTTTCCGATTTTGTTTTTCCCCTCAATATAGCAAGAAGGATAAATTATTGTATCAGGTTCAATCTCCGTTTCAGGGCTAATCCAAGTTGAAATTGGGTCAACAATCGTAACCCCTTGTGCCATAAGTTTCGAAAGTGTTCTGTTATTTAGATACCTTGAAGCTTTGGCAAGATTTTCTTTAGAATTTATGCCAAAAATTTCTTCATTATTTTTTAGAGTGAATGCCAATGCTTTAAGCTTTGCCCCCGCAGCCCATTTAATAATATCAGTAAGGTAATATTCTCCCTGTGCGTTATTGGATTTTAAATCCTTGAATGCAGGCTTGATTTTACTCCAATTTAAGCAATATATCCCCGCATTAACCTCATGTACAGCCTTTTGTTCCAAAGTTGCATCTTTTTCTTCGACAATAGAATTAAGAGAACCATCCTGATTTCTTATTATTCTGCCGTAATTTGCAGGATTATCAAAAATCGCACTCATAACAGTTAAATCGGATTTTTCCAAACGGTGGAATTCAACAAATTCTTTAATTGTTTCAGAGGTTATTAATGGAGTATCTCCGCATAGAATTATTATTTCGCCGTCATAATTTTCGAGCAGAGGAAGTGCCATACTGACAGCGTGTCCTGTCCCCAACTGCGGAGATTGTACCACAGTTTTTGAGTTAGAGTAATTCTTTTTTACGTACTCCTCTACCTTTTCAGCCTGATGACCGATGATTACAATATTTTCATCAGCCAATCCGGTATTGTTTACCGAATCAATTACATAACTCAAAAGCGTTTTATTAAAAATTTCATGCAGAACCTTTGGTGTTTCAGATTTCATCCTTGTACCTTTTCCTGCAGCAAGAATTATTGATTTAAGCATATTCATATCTCCCTTTAATATGATTATACCACGACATTTTAAAACTGATTCGTGAATTAGTATCCGCCTGATTCGCCAATCGTGTCTACAGCTTCAACTCTAATATCAGTAATAAGTTCCGAATAAGAAATAACTACAATTGTTGGAATATGCCTTTCAAGAAGCTGATAAAGCGGAAGTCTGATTCTCGGAGAACACAAAATAACCGGCTGTAAACCTACATTCTGGTGCGCTCTCATCAATGTCATAGCGGTTGTTTCAATCAAATCCTGTACCTGCATAGGATTTAAGAGGAACATCGTACCGAGTTCGGTTCTTTGACAGCTGTCATCAAGTGTCTTTTCCCATTCCGGAGAAAGTGTAAGTGCATATAAAACTTTGTCTCTGTCAACATTGCTCAAACATATTTGGCGTCCTAATGCCGCTCTCAGACGTTCTGAAAGAATATCGGGTTCTTTGGAAAATCTTGCATAATCACAAAGTCTTTCAAATACAAATATAATATCTTTAATTGAAACTTTTTCTCTAATAAGGTTAACAAAGATTTTTCTTAAGTCTGAAGTTGAAATAATAGCAGGAACTAGGTCGTTAACAAGTGTCGGGTCTTGCGAACGCACAAGCTCCATAAGTTTAAGGACATCGGTTTTTGTCATAACTTCGTCAACGTGTTTTCTTACACATTCTTGAAGGTGTGTAACAAGAACGTCTGTCGCATCAACAGCAGTAACATTTCTTGCACCCCTTGCTTCCTGTTCCGAAATCCAGTATGCTTGAGTTTGATAAGTCGGGTCAACACCTACAATAGCATCTTCCGGAATGGTTTTCTTAACAGAATCCCACTGGTCTGCAATTACCATAAATTTACCCGGATAAACAAACCCCGAGGCGACAACATTGTTACGGATAGAAATAACGTATTCGTTTGCTTCCAGTGCGGATGAATCCATAATACGGATATTTGGAAGAATATAGCCGAGTTCATCAGTAACCCTTTGACGTAAAGCGGCAATTTTCGCAAGTAATTGACCTTCCTGCTCAGGGTCGGCAATTACAAGCAAGCCCGCACCAACCTGCAAACTTAATACGTCAACACCAAGTCTTTCGTACATCTTATTCGGATTAACAAGGTCTTGCATGTTTTGGCGAACACTTTCTAATTGCCCTAACTGTGACTGAACATCAGCATTAACAAGTACCGAAAATCCTGCAACAGCCAAAACAATAGTAAAAATTAAAAACGGCAAAAACGGAAGCCCTGTAATAGGAGATGTAACGGTAATTAACCCCAAAAACAAAGCCGCAAAAAATAATGAATACGGTTTTGCCATAATCTGAGCGGTTAAATCGCCGCCTAAAGACATATTACCAGCAGATGCACGGGTCATGACAATACCTGCCGCAATTGACATCAACAGGGAAGGAAGTTGTGATGCCAAACCATCGCCAATTGTTAAAACCGTATACTTACTTACAGCATCGGCAACGGGCATGTTTTGTGTCAAACACCCTATACACAAACCGCCGATGATATTTATTAACACAATGATAATACCGGCAATTGTATCTCCCTTAACGAACTTCATAGAACCATCCATAGAACCGAATAAGCTTGATTCTCTTTGCAAGTCTTCACGTCGTTTTACGGCTTCTTCGGGGGATATCAATCCCGCATTAAAGTCAGCATCAATTGTCATCTGTTTACCTGGCATTGCATCCAATGCAAAACGAGCCGCAACTTCGGCGATACGCTCGGCACCTTTTGTAATAACCATAAACTGAACAATCGTGATAATTAAGAAGATTACACCACCGACTATCATATTTCCGCCGGTAACGAATGTTCCAAATGCATGAATTACCTGTCCTGCATCCCCTTTTGCAAGAATAAGACGGGTAGAAGCAATTGAAAGACAGAGCCTAAACATTGTACCGATAAGAATTATGGAAGGAAATGCAGCTAACTCCAGAGGCTTTTGGACATAAAGAGATATCATAAGCAAAACAATACCAAGGGTTATATTCAAAGATATAGAAAAATTAATAACCCAATTAGGCATTTCTATAATGAGAATTAAGATTAATGTCATTACAAAACATGCAAGGAATATTTCTGATATAGGTTTGCTGTTGCTGTTTCCTCCCTCGGCTGCCATTAGCTCCCCTCCAGTGCTTTCTTAATTATTTCCAATTGTGTATCAATAGATGCATCTACAATGCCGTTGTTCGTTTGAAAAATGCATCCGCCTTCTTCTATTGAAGGATCTGCAAGTATATTTATTTTTGCTTCAATCCCATATTGATAGGTTATGTTGGGCAGTGTATCCTTTATGAATTGCACTGACTGAGGTTTAACTTTTATAGTTATTTTCGGTTCACTTTTAGATATATTTTTTAATACATCAACAATAGTATTAATTATTACTTGCGGATCGCTTTCCAATTCTTTTTTAATAATTTTTTTGGCAGTATCAACGCTGATTGCTAAAATATCCGGTGC
>CALYTW010000053.1 GCA_945487905.1 uncultured cyanobacterium | reverse complement strand
TGGCTTCTCCTAACTGGTTAATGTTCGCAATCGGATTTGGAATACCTCTTGTACATACGCATAATTTCCCCGCAGCTGTCAGCTATTCTACCGTACTAATTACCTTTGTAACATTTTTAATAGCATTCTTTACAGGGTTATTGAAAATGAGTTTTTATCCTAAAGAATATTTGTATCTGTTTGCTTATCCTTTAATTTCTATTGCCAAAATATCATACAATATACCGTTCTGTCGATGGATACGTGGAATATTTAACAAGACAACCCATAAAAGCGTTGTTGAAAAAATGATAACTAATGTCTACGTTACGGATGGTGTGCGTGATATTCAGGCGAAACTCGAGTTAATTTCGGATGACGGGCTGGCTAAAGTAACTTTTATTAATCCGAACGGCAAAAAGTATACTACAAAAAACAATCGACTCAGAATGATTGATGCCTTAAAAGAATTATCCGCTAAGCTTAAAGATTATGGCATGACTCTTAAAGTCTGTCAGAATTGCAAATATTTTCAAACTTTCGTTGACGGTTCTACAAACATGGTTAAAGGCACATGCAGCTGTCAGTTTGAAGGACGTACTCCTGGAGATATAATTCCTACACTCATTTGGAATACCTGTCCTAAATTTGAAGAACAAAATGTTGTAAGTTTATTTTAAAATTGTTTCGTGATAAACTCTGTTTTGGAGGAATAAACACTTGATCGAAAATTGGAAAATACCTCTTTTAATGACTACGTTTGCCGGTATGGCTACATTGCTCGGCGGATTTATTACCTTTTTTGTTAAAAAGAATAATATTAAAGTCCTTTCACTTGGGCTTGGTTTCTCAGCAGGAGTTATGATTTTTGTGTCATTAACCGAAATTCTTACTTCAGCTGAAAATCTTTTAAAGTCTTATTATCCGGTTAAATATCACTGGATGTTATTTTTTGGTTTTATTTTTGGAGTCATTATCTCAAAATTGATTGACGAATTTATACCTGATCACGTTGAAGAAGAAGATTTTGAAAAAGAATGCGGTAATAATCAGAAATGCAAAAGAGAACATAAGATAAAACGTGCAGGATTATTTACTGCAATTGCCATTGCTATTCACAATTTTCCGGAAGGTATAGGAACATTCCTTGTATCTTCTCAGGATATTGCTGTTGGAGTATCTGTGGCTTTTGCAATAGCACTCCATAATATTCCCGAAGGAATTGCTGTTGCGCTTCCTATATATCATGCTACAGGTAAAAAAAGAATGGCTATATGGTATTCATTTTGGACAGGTATAACCGAGCCTATCGGTGCTATTTTAGGATTGATTCTTTTGCAATTCTTTTTACCGCAGGTGTTTGTAGGGTTAACAATGTCTGCCGTTGTTGGTATTATGATTTACATATCCTTCGATACTCTCCTCCCGCTTTCACATGAATACGGAGACTGGCATTATGCCATTGGAGGTATCATGTCGGGCATAATCGTAATTTGGGCGAGTCTGCTTTTGATTAACGGGTACTAATAAAGAATTATAACATTTAGCGAATATACTTTGACTGAAGCTGAATATCCATATTTACGACTTCTCTGAATTCCGGCGATGCAGATGACAACGAATGTATATGATTAAAAGGAATACCTGTAATCAGATAATTGAATTTTGCATTATCCAGATTTTTTTGAAGAATATAATTATCGCCAAATATTATTTTTAAATCATCCGGAATATGGTAATAGTTGCGTTTCCTGCCAAAAAATGCGCTGCCCCAATCCCCTGTATTTCTGTAATGATTCATAGTTTTGAAAGATAAATTTGCTCCATCATCATCTGGAGCTTCGATATTATTGGTTGTTAATCTGTCATTTTGATTTATAAACTCAGGATTAATTCCTACCAATCCTGTTGTTTTTTTATCTAAAATACCTGATTCAAGCACTTTTGTTGCAAAATTTTTAATCGGTAGAATATCGTCATTCATAACCAGAAAAATATCATTCTCCGCTTTTTCAACCCCATAATTCCAGCTAGGATTTACATACATATTTTTTTGCATGTTATGAATTTTTAATTTCTTAATTTTACCGAATTCCGTAATTTCAGTTTGCGAATTATTTATTAAAATTATCTCTGAAACAGCTTTATCATTATTCAAAATATCAAGTAATTTGCCTAATACAACTAAATTCTTCTGAATTGTAGGTATAATTGCAGAAACTTTTTCGCCCGCCATAATCACTCTCCGTCATAATTACAAGCTAATTTTATACTTTTTTCAAAAGCATGTCAATTAATTTTCCTTAATTTTAGAGGCATAGTTGGCAAAATTCCTGTAATCTTCCATTTCTTTTATAGCCAGCATATTTGCTACTTTAGATGCTTTCTTCTGCTCTTTTGTTACAAATACGTTTATTACATTAGCTATTAAAAGCGAAATCGCAATCGGTGCATAAGTTGCTATCATAGTTTTTTTACTCATTTTCTTTGCGCCTTGCTGTTGATCTTTTGCAACAAACATTGCGGTTAAACCTAAGCCAGCCATAGAAATTATGCCGGTTAAACCCTGTGAAATCATTTCCCAAACAGCTTCAGTGCTTTCGGAAAGATTTTGAGACTTTTCATCGAGTTTATTAAACATTTTAAAAGTGTTCATTTGAAGCTGAGTTGCACGTTCTTCTTGCTCCGGAGTTAATTCAATACTTTCTCTCGCCATCGAACGCTTTTTTGCCTCCAAATAGTCCGTTTTCAAGTATTCGTTATAAGCTTTATTGTCTTTTACGGTTTGAACTAAAAATTTGAAAAATCCGGGACGTTTTTTATTATTTAGATACGGAGTTCCGTCTTCATTCTGAGCTTTTTCATCATCAACATAAATCAATTTTTCAGGATTATTCATAAATTCCTGCTTAACTTTATATCTTCCGACTCTTGAAGCTTGCTTCTGGATTTTTGCACTGTAAATAGACATTACAAGCGGGACTGCAATACCGACACCTAAAGATACAAAAAGCCTCGCAGAAGTTAATTTAGGGAATTTTTTGAGAATTTTATTCGTTATATAGCCGGTCAAAACACCTCCTGCAAGAGCAGTCGTCATAACAAGCCCTGTTGCCAATTCAACATCTTCGGCATACTCCTGCGATGCAACATCAATTTTTTCCACAATATTTTGTATTAGCTGTTTATCTTTTTTAGCTTCAAGTATTTCTTTTTCATTAAGTTTTATTTTATCAAAATTCTGTTTATCAGCCTCTGTTCTGAAATTTATATAATCCATTGTTTGTTTTTCCGCTTTATTCGGTTTAAAAATTGTTTTTATAGATTTGAAAATTCCAAAACCTTTTGTGCTTTTTTGAGTTTTCTTAGCTTGTTCTGGCGGCAAATAGATTGTTTTGACAATTTCGTCTACTTCTTTTTCCTGTTCGTCAGTAAGTTCAGCAAATTGTTTCGGTGAATAAAGAGCAGTATTGATAGCTTCCGCCCTTCCCAGTCTTGATGCTTTTGTTTCGCTTCCTGCCCCCCAGGCACTTGCTAAAACAACACTTCCCAGCATTGGTATTAATGTAATTATTGCCGGGAGGATTAATTTATGCGCATGTATGTATTTCTTTTGTTTAAAAACTTCATTAAGCGTATTTCTTAATGACTTTGAAAGCATAAAAAGAAATCCGACTCCCATTGTACCGTACGTGCCAATTTCCACTATTCCGGTTTTTATCTGTTCTGTAACAACCTCCATATCCTCAGCCCTTGCCTGAGAAAATTCATCCATGACATCAATACAGTTTAATACAGCTTCCGCCCTTCTTAAATCAGACTTTTTTTGTTCAGCAGAAATTCCTGCATTATTAATATAAGAAACTCGTTTTGTTTCAGTCAGATTTCTGGCGGATTTCCAACCGTCATAAAATTTCTTTTCATTTATATATTCTGAATAATTATCAAAAACTTTCATGCCAATAGTATTAAAACATCTAAAAAAATTTTTTTTGCTATTTAAAACCGTTATCTGTGTTATAATAAAATCAATGAATTAAGGAAAGGGGAACTTTTATGACCAATTTATCACCATTACAAATTGAAAGACTGAAATATCAGCCTAAATTACCTGCTTCGCTGGCTAACGGTATCAGCAGTTTGAATCTTATTGAAGGTTCTGCAACAGAAGCCGTTGCTAATAAAGAAGATATAAAAACACTTTTTAAAAACACCTACGGAAAACCGATGGTAACATTCCAGACATCTACGGAATCGGTTGTATGCGAACAAAAAAATGTCGGCGTAATTCTTTCCGGCGGACAAGCACCTGGAGGACATAACGTAATCGCAGGACTTTATGACGCATTAAAACAGGCTAATCCTGAAAATAAATTATACGGCTTTTTAGGAGGACCAAGCGGTATCATTGAAGGAAAATATGTCGAATTTAACGATAAATTTATTAATGATTACAGAAATACCGGCGGATTTGATATTATTGGTTCAGGAAGAACAAAGCTAGAAACCGAAGAACAATTTCAATCTTCATGGGAAGTATGCAAAAAGCTAGGCATTTCTGCCGTGGTCATAATCGGCGGAGATGATTCAAATACAAATGCGGCACTTCTGGCTGAATGGTTTGTTGCACATAATGCAGGGATTCAGGTAATTGGATGCCCGAAAACGATTGATGGCGACCTTAAAAATGAGCAAATCGAAATATCTTTCGGTTTTGATACAGCTACTAAAACTTATGCCGAATTAATCGGAAACATTGAAAGAGATGCTAATTCTGCTAAAAAATACTGGCACTTTATTAAAATTATGGGAAGAAGCGCTTCTCATGTTGCTCTTGAGGCATCTTTACAAACTCAGCCTAATATAACATTGATTTCAGAAGAAGTTGAACAAAAGAATATGTCATTGTCTTCAATCATTGACTATATTTCAGATATAGTAGTAAGACGTTCCGAAATTGGTAAAAACTTTGGTATTGCAGTTATTCCGGAAGGTTTAATTGAATTCATACCTGAGTTAAAATCAATGATTGCTAATTTAAACGATATTATGTCAACTCTTGAAAAGGATTCAAAATACACTTCCGGCTCTGATTCGGAAAAGATTTCAATTATTGAAAATACTCTTTCAAGTGAAAATGCTTCAGTTTTTAAATCTCTGCCGGCACTCATTAAATCTCAATTACTTATGGACAGAGACCCTCACGGTAATGTTCAGGTGTCTAAGATTGAAACTGAAAAACTCTTGATTTCAATGGTAGAAGAAAAACTCGCAAAACTTAAAAAAGAAGGTAAATATTCAGGCAAATTCTCTACGCAGTCTCACTTCTTCGGCTACGAAGGGAGATGTGCATTCCCGTCTAATTTTGATGCGGATTACTGCTATTCGTTAGGATTTAATGCCTTCGCACTGATTAATTTCGGTCTGACAGGATACCTTTCTTCGGTCAGAAACTTAACCGAAACTGCAAAAGAGTGGATTGCAGGCGGCGTTCCTTTAACAATGATGATGAATATGGAAAGAAGACATGGCGAGATGAAACCGGTTATCAAAAAAGCTCTTGTAGAACTTGATGGACCTGTATTCAAAAAGCTTGAATTAAATAGAGAAGATTGGGCTATGAATGACAGATATTTATTCCCAGGCGCTATTCAATACTTCGGTCCAGCATCTGTATGTGACATTACAACAATTACTCTTGCTCTTGAAAACAGTACCAAACTTGCAAGTGTATAATTTTTAAACTTAATATAATACGGGTATCCTTGATTGCTCAATGATACCCGTATTTATTTAATGAGGCCTATGCTTTAATATTCATTTTTTGCGTTGAATTTCTCCTTGTACAGGGCTTTTTGCATTATTAAGCATTTTTGAAAATACTTCGTATAATTTTTCTGGCATATCTGCCATAAAACCACGTAATATATTTTCTTCGATACTGCTGTTTTCTGCCATATTAAGAACAGGTTTCATTGCTTCTTTTTCTGCCTTGTTCAAAACTTCTAAATTAAGCATTACCCTTGCTTTGAACGATTGATTTGAATTGCTGATTGAATTTACTTGCATAAATTTTTCTCCTTTTCTGGTTTATATAAAACACGTCAATATATTTTTTGCTATTTTTTTTATAAATAATTTTTGAGATAATATATTTCATGATATAATTGGATATCGGAAGTTTGTATTGTATTAATGGGGGAAAACATGGGAGAAAATGCTTTAGAAAAATTCAGTCCTGCTAAGCTGGTAAGTTTTGCGGTTGGATTTTTTGGATTACAGTTTGCATGGCAGATGAGAATAATACTGTCTGGACCGGTAACCGAAAATCTCGGTGCATCGCCTTTTATATTCGGTCTAATTTGGCTTGCCGGCCCGTTTACAGGCATGGTAGTACAGCCTTTGATAGGCGCTTTGAGCGACAAAACAACGCTTGCATTCGGAAGACGCAGACCATACCTGCTTGGCGGAGCATTGCTTTCTGCCGTCGCACTGGTAGCACTCCCTAATTCAGAACTTATAGTTAACTGGTTATCTAATCAGTTGCATCTACCACTTCCGGCACTTGCCGCATTATTCTTTGCTGCAGTTATGATATGGATTTTGGATGCCTGTGTAAACATTGCTCAAGGTCCATATAGAGCTTTAGTTCCCGATGTAGTCCCTAGAGAACAGCACTCGCTTGCTAATGCATATATTAGCCTTGCAATTGGTTTGGGGTCTGTAGTTGCAGCCGCAACCGCACCTTTCTTAAAATGGGCATTCCATTATCAAATGTCCATTCCTGCTCAATTTGTTATGGCAGCTTTAGCATTCACTCTTGGCATGATATGGACTTGTATGTTTATCAAGGAACACAAGTATACACCAAGCGAAGAAGAAAAATCTGAAAAATTTAATTTTATACAATCTTTGAAAGACTTTTTCGCACTCTCTCCTGAAGTCGGTAAAATTTGCTGGATGCAGTTCTTTACCTGGATTGGAAATATGTGTATGATGATTTATTTTACACAATATGCAGTTCATACAGTTTTTGGCGTTCCGGATTTATCAGGTGTTGCAGAAACCGTAAAGGCATCTTATGACAGTCTGATGCTTGCTGGAACAAACTTTTCGTCAATCTGCTTTGCTATATTTAATCTTGTTTGTTTCCTTATTGCTATTCCGATTGGAGTATTATCAGGAAAATTTGGGAATAAAAAGGTTCACATAATATCAATGATTTCTATGGCAATTGCTTTTTTAGGAATGGCTTTTACAAAAAATCCTGTTGCTGTTGCAACTCTTATGGGATTGTCTGGTATCGGATGGGCAAGTATTTGTGCATTACCGTTTGCAATGCTTTCTCGCTACATAAAAGCAGGTACAGAAGGTTCTGTTATGGGAATCTTTAATATATTTATCGCAGGCCCGCAGGTTTTTGTATGCACGCTTGTTTCGTGGTTTATAAACAAATGTGCATTTGAAATTCAAGGTATTGGTGTGAATTATCATTGGGAATACACATTTATAGTCGGTGCAGTCTGTTTGATTATTGCGTCTGTAATTGCATCAAGAGTCAAGGAGTAAGCTTTGTCTGCTGATAAAAAGAAAATACTTCTTATTTATCCTCCTTCTCCTGTTATGAACAGAGAGGACAGGTGTCAGCAACCTGTTGAAAATTTGATTGTAATTCCGCCATTACCGCCTACAGATTTAATGTATCTTGCGTCAATTGCCGAGCAATGCGGATTGGAAGCTAAAATAAGAGATTACAGTTTAGGCGGCGATTTATTAAAAGATTTAAAAGAATTTACACCGGATTATTTGGTTGCAAACATTGCTACGCCAACCTTTAAAACTGATATGGAAGCTGTCGCAAACGCAAAACAGCTTTATCCGAACATTATAACAATCATAAAGGGCGCTCCTTTTTTGACATACAGCGACAATGTAGTTTATGAAAACCCGTTTGTCGATTATGTAATTATAGGAGAACCTGAGTTAACTTTGAAAGACATTTTAAACGAACTTCCAAATGAAGAAATTAAAGGAATTTGCTACAAAGAAAATTTCCAGAACGTGAAAAATGAGCTTAGACCTTTTAATAATAATTTGGACGATTTACCCTTTCCTGCAAGACATTTAATTGACAATTCAATCTATACAAGACCGGATAACGGCAAAGTTCAGGCTGTTATTAAAGTTTCAAGAGGATGTCCGTTCCACTGTTTCTTCTGTCTTGCAACACCGGTTTCGGGAGTAAAAGTAAGAACCCGTTCTGCTGAAAATATAATTTCCGAAATAAAAGAATGTGTTAATAAATACGGAATCAAAAACTTTCTTTTTTGGTCGGATATATTTAATTTTGACAGAGCATGGACTATTGATTTATGTAAAAAAATTATTAAAAGCGGTTTGAAAATCACATGGTCTGCCAATACAAGGGCTAATACAATGGACGAAGAATTGGCTCAAATTATGTATAAAGCCGGATGCAGACTTGTTAGCATAGGAGTAGAAAGCGGTTCTCAGGAAATTTTAGATAAAATCGGCAAGAAGATTACGCTTAATGAAGTAAGAAATACCGTTAAAATCTTAAAAAGAAATAAAATCAAAATATACAATTATTTCGTTATAGGCCTTCCGTGGGAAACTGAAAAAACAGTTGAAGAAACGGTTAAGTTTGCAATCGAATTGGACAGCAACTTTATAAGTTTTTATACTGCAGTTCCGCTTCCAGGAACAAAATACTTCGCTTACGCTATGATGAACAAACTTGTTGAAGGAGAATTAAGCTTTGACAACGCTTATTATACACCTTCAGTGCGCTCTCATAACCTGTCTAAACAGAGAATTTTGGAACTGCATAAACAAGCCGTAAAAAGGTTCTACCTGAGACCAGCTTTTATAATCAAAACATTACTCGATTTGAAAAGTTTTGCGGAAATAAAAAACTATTTTAAAGCAGGGCTGAATTTAATAAAGAGAAATTAATAATCTTCTCTCCCTCTGGATTTTAGAAATTCTCTAATTTGATTTAGTGAAAATTGAATAATTCTGGTTATTCTGGAAGGAGAAAGCCCTACCATTACTGCAATGTCTTTTGCCTGCATATTACGGTAGAATCTATATTCAACAACCGTTCTTTCTTTCTGCGGAAGCTGTGCAATAGCAGCTTTAATAAGTTTGCTCATTTCTACAATTTCAGCCTTTTCATCAGGCATTGCAGAAGAATCTTTTATAAAATCAAATGGAGAAGCATTATCCGTTGCTGCCGCCGCAAGCCCGTCTATTGACAAAATTGTTTCATAAACGGCTTCTCTAACTTTTGCAGGAGATATTGAAAATCCCATGTCATCAGAATCATCCGTAGATTCACCATATACTGAATCATCTATATATTGCTCGGCATCATCTCTTTTATGTTTTAATGTATACCATTTATAACGATGACGAAGTTCGTTTCTGATAGCCCAGCGTACAGCCGTACCTATATAAGCTTCATTATAATGTTCTAATTGTTCTTCAGATTTCCCCTTTATCAATGTCTGAATGGCAATAATACCTATACTAACCAATTCTTCGTACTCAATCATATGGTTAGGTATACGTCTATGCTCTACCCTTGCTATTTTCTGAACAATACCCAAGTATTGCGTTAATAAAGTTTTCTCATCCATCATCGTCATCTGAATAACCTTATTTAATTTTACATTTTTTTAAGTTATTTTTCAAGACTCAGCTCTCATACGAACAGATGATTCCTATTCCGGTTTATTACCGTTAGCTTTATTTTTTAACCCGTAAACAAAAAGTAAAATTTCTGCTACAGCTTTATAAAGTTCCGGCGGAATCTGCTGATTGAGGTCAACCATTCTAAACAATGCCCTCGCAACAGGCGGATTATCAACAACAGGTACATTATGTTTTATTGCAATATCAATAATTTGTTTTGCTATAAGTTCTGTACCTTTTGCAGTAAGGGTCGGGGATTGCATGGTTTCTGCATCATATTTTAATGCACAGGCAACATGTGTAGGGTTTCTGACCACGAAATCAGCATCCGGAACTGAATCCATCGCTCCTCTCTGGAGCATCTGCATTCTTCGCTGCCTGAGTGCCGCCTTTACATGAGGATCTCCTTCTGAGTTTTTATATTCATCCTTAATTTCTTTAAAAGACATTTTTTGGTCTTGCAAAAACTTCCATTTTGTCATTCCGTAATCCGCAGCAGCAATTATCAAGAATGCAATACAAGCTTTGTAAATAAATTCGACAATCAGTTTTCCGAACTCTATCATTACAGCAAAGTTATTGTCAATTGCAGCTAAACCAAGAATAACCGGCAAATGCTCTTTATAAACAGACCAGCCTACCAGACCCAAGACAACTACTTTTACAATATTTTTACCAAGTTCAAAAAGAGTTTTTACCTGAAAAAGGTTTTTAAAATACTTTGTAGGATTAAGCTTATCCAGCTTTGGTACAAGCGGAGTCCCGGTAACAAGCGGGCCTACCTGAATAAAATCTCCCAATATTGCAACAGATGCAGCCACAAACAATATAGAACCGATAATCAAACATGTAGGAATTAATGTAACAGTAAGTATATACGTTATACCAATTTCTTCCAGTGTATGATTCGGAATCTGCTCATACAAAGCCCCGAAAAGTCCGACAATTGCCTGCCATATTAAAGGTGCAAGCATATTTATAAACGTAAACATTACAAGCAGTGAAAGCGCTATTGAAACATCTTTCGACTTTACAACCTGACCTTCTTTTCTCGCTCTTTCAAGCTTCTGCTGGGTCGCTTCAAATTGTTTATCTTCATCACCCATAAATCTTACCTTAGCTGGACTGTTAATATTGTATCATAAATGGTATAATTATTCAGAGTAATAAATTATTTTAGAGGTAAATATGAAACATATT
>CALYTW010000052.1 GCA_945487905.1 uncultured cyanobacterium | reverse complement strand
TATCAAAAATAGAAAGTTCAAGTAAAAAACTTATTTCAAGTAAATCTTTTTGCTGATACATATCTGTGAATCTAAAATGCGAAACAAAATACTTAGGAAAAACCGAATCAATTTTTTTTAATATTTCATTTTGTTTGGTTTCATCTCCGGCATATCCGTATATTGTTGCTTCTTTTAAGAGTTTTATAGGATTATCTTTATCTATAAGCTCAATAATTTCTAAAAGTCGAAGTCCACGTGAATATTCATCTTTTGCAAGAACTTTTGCAACTTCATTAAACAAAAATTGAATAGCCCTATACTTTGAATTATTAAAGACTTCTCTGATGTACTCAACGGCGACTCTATCTTGTTTGGAATAAATAAGAGAAAGTAGTTTAATTCTTTTAATATCCGTATTGAATTTATCCCATTCAAATATGGCATTACAATCCATAACGGCTTCGTAAAAATTTGATATTTCAAAATTTAAAAAAGCACGTTCATAAAACGCATTTTTCTTATCTGCACAGTGTTGCATAACATAGGTAAAATCAGAATATGCATCATCAAACATCAAGAGTTTTGCACATAATTGACCACGCTTTAAGTATGTAACAGATGGTCTGAAATCTTCTTTTATCAGGGTGTTTAATTTAGCAAGAGCAAGCTCGAAATTACCATCGGCAATACATTTGTCTACCGATTTTAAGGTCATCATGCTTTTTATAATCTCTAACATAAATATTTTGTCCCTTTAACTTTAAAACAATTACTACTTATTAAATATCACAAATTATATTAAGTGACGAGTAATAAGTCGGGCTATCTGACCTTCAACGCCTGTTTAATTTCTCTAATCGTCTTTACTAAATCCTTATTCGTTAAGAGTTCATTTTTTACTTTATCATAAGCAAATAATATTGTAGGATGCTTTTTGTTGTAATATTCGGCAATATTTACAAAACTTTTTCCGGTTAATTCTCTGGATAAATAGATTGCAATATGCCTTGCTAAAGAAACTTTCTGATTTCTTGACGAACCCTTAAGCTCATCGGAGGAAATACTATAAAAAGCAGATGTGACTTCGGCAATTTTATTAAAATCTATTTCATTACCTTGTTCATCGCATTTCAAAACATTTTTAGCAAGTTCAAGAGTCAAAGGAGCTGAATTAATTTCTGCATAAGCAGATACTCTGTTAAAGGCGCCTTCAAGCTCACGAACATTATTGACAAAATGTTCCGATATATAATCCAAAACAGAATCTTCATATTGAATTCCGTTATCCTGAGCAAGTTTTTTTAATATGTCAAATCTGTTTTGTTTTTCCGGCGGAACTAACTCCACCATTAATCCCTGTTCAAACCTTGTACATAATGCTTTAGTTAGGGTAGGAATGTCTTTCGGCAGCCTGTCCGATGTTATTACTATTTGCTTGCCTTTGTTATAAAGTGAATCAAATGTATGCTGCATTTGAAGCATAGTTTTATTTTTGGATTCAATAAATTGAATATCATCAATAAGTATTATGTCAATGTTAGTATATTTTTTATTAAATTTTGACATATTTTCAACAGAATTTTTTAAATTACGGCTATTGGTAATGAAATCATTGATATAATCTTCAGTTTTAGTGTATTTAACAGTTAATTTCGGGTTCTTAAATATAGTATAATGACCGATAGCTTGCATCAAATGGGTTTTACCGAGTCCTGAACTGCCGTAAATAAAAAGCGGATTATATTTTTGAGAAGGATTTTCCGCAACTGACCTTGTTACTTTGTACGCAAATTCGTTATTTTTTCCGACAACAAAATTTTCAAATTTGTATTTCAAATTCAGATTTGAATAAGATTGCATAAAAGAGAGGTTTTCCATAGCTTTTTCTTTTTGTAGTGCTTCAGCCTGTTTTTTTTGAAGTTTTTCGCTCTCTTTTTTTATGCTCTTTGCCGCATTTTCATCAAATAATATAACAATATCTGAGTTGTCATTATGGGTAATTTTTTTTATAATTTTCAAAATATCGTTGTAGTATTTTTTTCTAAGAATATCTTTTCCCATAAGCTGACCGGTAACAACAGTCAAAACACCATTATCATATCCTGAAACTTCCAATGGTGTAATCCAAGGATGCACATTTTCCGGCAGACTGTCAATCAGCTGTTCCTTTATTTGCCCCCATAAACTGTTTAACTCGATGCTATTCATATCTTAATTTGCGATTAGTTAGTAAAATAAAATTATAAAAAGGAGACACCCGGATTTGAACCGGGGATAAAAGCTTTGCAGGCTTCTGCCTTACCACTTGGCCATGTCTCCGTTGATATAAATATAGAATAAACAAACCTTATTTGCAAGTAGTACAAATTTATATATATATTGATGTATTAAAATATCATTTCTTTCTCTTTTGGTCGCAAAATATAATATATAAAAACACTTGTTTAATATACAATCTTGTTATATAATTCATTATATATAAATAGGAGAGAAAATATTATGCTGCCAATTATAACAGAAGAGATGTCAACGGAAATTTTTGGCGAAGTATTTCAGGACGTTCAATCCTGGAGAAAAAGTATGGTTCAGTATATGAAAGAAGAAAACCCTGAAATAAATGCTGCCATTCTTGAAGTCGCTAAGTTTGATGAAGGTATTGATTTAAAAGCGGTTGCCCTTGGTGCATACCTGTCATACAGACTTATTGAAATTGCTACGGAAAATGATGCACTGGCTGTAGAAGAAGGATAACTTTTTGTACCAAATAATGCGTATGTAATAATTAGTACTCTTACAAATGGTTGAGGGCAACGAAGGCGTCTGATTTGATTTATCAAAGACAGCATGTATTAGGGTGGGGAGTTATTCCGTACTTTCATGCATCTTCCCATTCATTACTCCATTGACTTGACAACCCTTCTGTTTAGGAGTAACTTACTTGTTGGGAGATGTATATGAAAGATTCTAAACGAGGATTGATGCTTGCAATTTTGTCTGTCTGCGGGCTTATGTATTTTATTGCAAATTTTCAGCGTATTGCAATTCCCGGAGCGGTTTTTGATATATTAGAGCAGGAATTGGGTGTAACAGCTCCATTTATAACTGCTTTTGGTGCAACTTTCATGTATGTCTATGCATTCGGTCAATTAATAACAGGAGCAATGGTGGGCAGATACGGCGGAGTGCGTGTTATTGCCTGCGGAGGAATCCTTTTTACGCTCGGATGTATCTTATTTCCAATTACCTCAAATTTATTCCTGATGTACTTTTCAAGAGCTTTGCTCGGTTTTGGCTCGAGTATGTTTTATCTGAGCCTTGTGAAAGAACTCAAAAATCTATATTCGGATAAAAATTACGGTATTGCACTATCTGTAATGCTGTTTGTAGGTTATGTAGGAGGAATATTCGCCAATGCGCCGTTTGTATCCCTTATGCGGTATATGTCATGGCGGGAAATACTGTTTGTAATTGCAGGAGTGGTCGCACTGGCTCTGTTTATTTTCTTTGTTCTTCTCAAAAATGTCAAGCTTCCTCAGATAAACAAGGAAGTATCGCTGAAATGGGAAGCTTTTTACAGGGTTCTGCATAAAAAACATAACAGAAATCTGTTCAGTTTTGCCTGCTGTAATTTTGGTATATCTTACGTTATACAAACCATCATAGGTAAAAAATTTTTGGAAGATTATTGCATGATTTCTGTTCCTAAAGCAGCAATGATACTTTCCATAATGGCTATAGTTGCGGCATTTTTTAATATCATAAATGCTTCTGTCTGCAAGCTTTGCCATAATCACAGAGTAATCTTCTTGAAAGGATCTTCTGCTATAACTTTTCTATCACTATTGATAATATTTTTAAGTATCTGTTTTGATATCCGCTCAATCTTTACAGGCTTTGTATTCTGTATAATTGCTGCCAATGCAAGCATTTCTGCCTTATTAATTCCTGTAATTAATCAATCAAACTGTGAAGAAATTGCGGTTACTGCGGTCAGTATTATGAACTTCTGTTATTTTATGATGGTCGGTATTTTAGGCAGTTTGACCGGTTTTATACTCAATTTTTACACTCCTCAAAGAGTAAACGGTGTTCTTGTATACGGCAGAGAAGCTTATCTGCTGTTGTTTGGTGTGTTTCTTGCACTATCAATTTTTGAAATGTACAAAGCTAAAAAATTGTCTAATCACTATTAATAATTTGCAAAAACCTGAAAGATATTTTAAAATTAACTTATGGATTTCAAATTTATAGACGGTTCAACAGATTTATCGGAAATTGTTTTAAAAGATTCATCGCTAATTCATCCGTGTCTTTTGGAAAACAATAAAAATGATTTAATAAAAGCCATAGATTTTATAAATTCCGAAGAAAAATTTTTGTATGTACACGGGTTTTTAGGCACGGGAAAACGGCAATTTGTAAACTATTTGTGCGAATATCTCGCACGTGATGTGATAAAACTTGAATATTACTGTAAAGAAGCAACTGTCTGTGATGATATTCTGCTTGATTTTACTCAAAAAATAGAAACTCATTCGATTTCCAAATCAATTAATGTTAATGCCAAAATAACCACGCTTGGTGCTAAATTTTTGAAATATCTTTCTTCAATAAAAAAACCGTTTTTAATTATTCTTCATTCCTTGGATAATATTTCGGAAGATAATTTGCAATATATTTCAAAAATTTTTTCGGATGCATTAAAAGAACCCAATGTAAAAATTATAATTACGACAAGAGCGATGAAGCAAAACCTGCTTGGAGATTTGGATGAAGATCGAAAAGTTTTTTTGAAAGCTTTTACGAAGGATATTTTTAAAAAATATTTGGAAATAAATACTATTATCGGTTCGGAAAAGCAAATAGAAGATTTTTATTCACTTACAAGAGGTTATTATTTCTACACGGCAATTTCTGTTAAAATAATTCAGGCAATGAAAGTAGGGCTTGGAGAATTTATTCAAAAGGTTAAAGCTGCAGAAGTGTCATTTGATTCTTTTATTGGAGAAACATATATAAACCTGATTCCGAATGCAATCAGAAACTTTTTCTGGTTTTTAAGAGCAATAAGACACGGTGTAAGTTTAAATGCACTGGCTGTTTTGGATATTTATGACGAATTTTCAATCCAATATCTGATATCAAATATGATAGTTTTCCAATCTGAAGAAACTTTATATCTGCATGATTATTTTGTGCAAAAAATTGATATAATACTACCTCAACAAACCGCAATAAAACTGCATAAATACATAATTAACATATATGAAAATCTGTTGAAAGAATCACTTGCAGACAGAACAATTCTTATTTCAAGACAAGCCTTGCGTGCGGAAATCGATTTTCATTCAAACTGTATTAAAGAAGTTGAAGAAGGAAAAGATAACCAATCCCAAGATATAAGTATTAATACGCCGGAACAATCCTCATTATCAAATCAAAAAGAAAAACAATCCGTTAAAAATTTAACAAATCTGACCGGTATGATAGATGAGGCTGTAAAATTAGCTTCCGATAAAAAAACAACAGAAGCTATAGAAGCTTTTTCAAAACTGCTTGATAATGACAAATTGGATTCCGCATCACTAATAGAAATAAGGCTCAATTTGGCAAGACTTTATAACGAGATTGAAAATTATAATAATTCAATGCATTACTATGAGCTTGTTGAAACATATTATAAGCATAACAAAGAGCTTATAAATCTGAATTATCTTTATTATGAAATGACGGATTTGTACTACAAAATGTACAAACACGAAAGGGCAATAGATACAATTAAAAAGGTTATTTATTCTGTTGATACTCCTCAATCGCTTATGGTAAGTGCATGTACATTATTAGGAAATATATATTCAGACATGAACAGTCCTGAAAATGCTTTTTCTTATTATCAAAAAGCACTCGATTCTCTCGACGTTAATGTAGAAGATTCTGTTTTGTCAGAACTGTACTTTAAATTTGCACTTGCAAATGACGAAAAAGGAGATATAAAGCTTGCCTTTGAATATTACAGCAGATGTATAAGCATATCTCATGATAATAAATATCTTGCATCCGCATATTCAAACATAGCATCCTGTTATTATGAATCAGGTAATGATGACGATGCTTTGGATTGTTTCTTTAAAGCATATAATATCGAAAAATCCAACAACAACTACGACGGAATTTTTTATACAGCATCTCATATAGCAAAAATTTTGATAAAAAATGATAAAGAAGAAGCTCTAAAATTTTTATTGGAAGCAAAGCAAAGTGCGGACTTTATCAACGAAGGTTTTTATATGGTTGAAGCATCTACCGCTCTCGGAGATTATTATTACAGTATTCCTGAAAAATGGAAAGATGCTTTAACTGAGTATTACAGAGCCAAGCAAACAGCGGAAAATTCTTCTGAAAGCATTGATGTATCTGTTATAAACAGACGGATTAACGATATGAAATTTAGAATGAAAGAGGCAGATTTTAAGGAGATTCAGAAAAAATATGAACGTGAATCTTAACATAAGTTCTGACTTTAAAGAATATATAAAAATTTTTCTTGAAGAAAATTCTAAACACAATTTGATTTCAAAAAATGATGAAAAATTTTTGTATGAAAAACATATATATGATTCACTATGCTTAAAACTGTTTTTTGACAAATATAGTGTAAAGCCATGTAATATTCTGGATATTGGTTGCGGAGGAGGTTTCCCCTGTGTTCCTCTTGCGATGGAATTTTCTGATTTTAAAATTACCGGGATTGACAGCATAAGAAAAAAAATAGCTTCAGTCTCTGAAATTAAAGATAAACTGAGGTTAAGCAATCTTGAGCTAATTTGTGACAGGGTTGAGAATCTGAAAAATAGAAAATTTGATATTGTAATCAGCCGTGCGGTCGGAGATTTGTCAAAAATTTTAGATTATGGTTCTCCTTTGCTTAAAAAAGACGGTTATTTTATCGCTTATAAATCCCGTAAAACGGAAGAAGAAATTATAACTGCACAAAAAGCTTTGGATAAAAACGGCTTAGAAATAGTTGATATTATAAAATACACACTTCCTTTAGAAGAAGTTTACGAAAGGAATTTGGTCTGCATAAAAAAGCTATAAGCTAAGCAAAAATGCTAAAGCGTTTTGCATCCTCTTGTTCCTGTTTTTTAAGCTGTTCAAGCATAGCTTTTGACATCTTGTATTGCAGGCTGTTTGAAAGCATATCGAGTTCAAGCTGAGTATCCATGGCATGTAGAGATTCCAAAGAACCGAAGCTGACATTATATCCGTTCAATCCGGAAAGCATTCCGACTCTGGCATTACCCGCCTGCATCATATTAAACGCAGAATTGTTTGCCATCATAGTATAATTTGCCATAGATATAGCATTTATTGCTGACATTATTCCTCCAAACTACCACTTATATTATAATTATAACATGTTTTTGAAGATTGTCTAGTTAAGGATTATTTCTCCGACAATTTTATCGCTCAAAGTTCGGATTTTGCTGTCATATTTAATTTCTGCCCAGTCAAGCCTGTTTATATATTCAAGAACAGCAATCCTCCTTGTTTTCATTGATGCATCGTTCATTTTTACTGCAAAACCTTCTCTTGTTTTTGTATTAAAAACAACACACAAACCTCCGGCTCCGACTTTTGCAATCAAACCATCTGATTTTTGTATAATTTCGGTATCCAAACGGTCTTCTCCACCGTATATATAGGGATTTTCCATAATAGCATTAATTATTTGCGGATATTTTTCATAAAGATTTTTATAACCTTTAACTAAATTTTTTAATGGTATAGAAATTATTGGAACTCCGCATCCGTCTGTTGTAACAGGGTAATCTTCAGTTACTTCACACAATTCATAAATCTTCTTTTTTACTTTTCTTTGAAGCGGATGATTTGGTTCATAGTATGTTTTCAAGTCCCAGCCGTTTTTTATACAAACAGACAAAAAGCCAAGGTGCTTGCCCGAGCAGTTGTTGTGCATTGATGAAGGCTTTTCTCCTCTTAAAAGCATCTTGTCCTGCATTGAACGGGAAAGGGGAGCATGTATTCCGCATTTTAAATAACTTTCATCAATTTTCAATTTTTTCATAATCGCTGAAGCTATCTTTATGTGGCAATCTTCGCCTGCGTGAGAGCCTGAACAAAATGCAATTTCTTCAGGTGTAAAATCTATATCATAATCAATTAACAAAGCTGCCTGAAGCGGTTTTGCACAAGAACGCAGATAGTAAGGTGTTAAATCGCTGCCTTCAGAACCAAACTGAAAAACACCGTTATGAAACTCTTCAACAAGTCCGTCACGAACATAGTTTACACAAAAATCTTTTACAGCCGTACAGATGTTCTGCTGTTTAGTTGTCATACTAACCCTCTTTATGGTCTTTGATAAATGTTAAAAGAGCATCCATTTTTTGTCTCAAAATCTCGTTTTCTTCTTTTAGTTTTGTATTTTCAACTCTTATATCAAAATTTTCTCTTTCCATTGTAATAGAAGGTACTTCATCGGCATTAAGCGAAAACCTTTTTCCGGCTTCTTCTTTCATAAAAATAATACTTTTAACGTCCAAATCCCTGACAAAACCCATTTGAACCATTAATTCCGCAATAAATACGTGCTTTCCTTCAGCATTAAGCTCCTGCTGTTTGTTAAGCACCTGATCCAACTGCTCAATAGTCATTTTTCCTGCACGAACGAGATATTCACCGGTTCTGTACTTCCCTGCAATAAATCCTGCAATTGCTGCTACAAGTTTCGGAACATCCTTTGAAAAGAAACCGGACGTTTTGCAAAAAGTAAATGCTTTTGAAACTTCTTCCATTGTAAAATTATTTTCAATAGCAATTTCTATTAATGTCATACCGTTTGCACAGCAGTTTAAAAATGCATAAATACTTTCGTCGTACTTGGAAGCCTTTGTTTGAAGTTCATTTTGCCCTGCTTCGGAAAGTTCGGGTTTATACACATGAAACAACTCGCCTTCTTCAACATCCAGAAATTCGTCACTTAAATAATTATTCAAATCTTTGGATAATCCTAAAAATATGGTTTGTTTTATCCAAAGAGGAAAAGCCAGCATTTTTTCCATAAAGCCTAAATATAAACTTTTGCTCATATAAATACCCTTCTTTTATATGATGTTCGCTTTTTAATTATATCATAATATAATATAAGTAGTATACATGAATTTAAAGGAATCTGCAAAATGGGAATGGACGGCTTGTCAATGGCAAATACAGGGGCTATAAAAGAGTCCACTTCCGCAGAGTATACAAGTCGTACAGAGCAGTCTATCCAATCAAATCCGTCCA
The DNA here is from genome assembly GCA_945487905.1 of uncultured cyanobacterium. Lineage (GTDB taxonomy): Bacteria > Cyanobacteriota > Vampirovibrionia > Gastranaerophilales > Gastranaerophilaceae > CAG-196. The sequence goes on along the minus strand of CALYTW010000052.1, from coordinate 1,793 downwards.
ACAATTCCCAGCAGGTTCAAAATCTTGAAACAAACAGAGCCGTAAGAGAAAAAGACGAGGAAGAAGAAGGTCGCAAACAGAATAAAAACAGCGAAAAAAAAGAAGAAGAATTTCAGGACGGTCTTGTCGAAGAAAAACCTGAAGAAGAATTTGCAGAAGATTTTAATATTGAAGATTTAGATAACCCAAATAAAGATTTTTATGTTAAACTTAACGCAAAAGATGATATAATAGAGTTATATGATAGTTTATCCGACAGATTAATTGAATCAATATCAGGAAATGAACTGCAGTCACTTGTAAAGAAACTTAATATGGCTTCGGGCATATTTGTTAATAAGAAGGTATAAATGCCGATTAATCCGTACAATAAATACATAAAACAATATCAAACAAGCAATATCACAACCGCAACTCCGGAAAAATTGATGATTATGCTTTTTGATGGTGCTATACAGTTTTTACAAAAAGCTAAAACTGCTATTGAGGAGAAAAATTTAAAAGAAAGATCTGATAACATTGAATCGGCAAGAAAAATAGTGCGTGAATTAATGCGTACTATTGATTTAGAAACAGGTAATGATGTTTCAAAATCACTTTTCAGACTTTATAATAAGATGGCAATGAAGCTTATAAAAGCCAATGTTTCCAGAAATGTGGAGCTTGTGGATGAAGTTTTGGAAGACATGATGAATATTCGCTGGGGGTTTCAAAAAGCAATTGAAATACAAAGCGGTATATCTACCGTCGAAGATGTTATGAAAGAACAGGCAGAGATGCAGACTGTATCTAATAATAAGGATAGTGCTGATGCGTGATGAACAGCAATTCGAACAGTTGATGCTTCAATATGAACAGTTAAAAAACGGTTCAAACGATATTTTTAAAATGATTAATGAGGAAGATTATGACGGTGCTATTACCATGATTAACTCCCGTGAAGCCGTTTTTTTGAATTGCAAATGTATAAGAAAGTATTTGGAGCTTTCTCCAGCTCAAGAAAAAAAAGTTAATGATATTCTAGAAGAGATAAGAGAGCTTGAACAAAGAAATATAAAGCTTTTATCCGAAAATATAACTAAAGTAAAATCAGAGCTTGTAAGAACTCAAAAAGCCGCAAAAATTAATATGGCTTATGATTTTAATGATGACCAAAAGGGCAGTATTATTAATATCAAAGAATAAAACCTATTGCATTCTGTGTTTTAAAGGGTATAATTGTCTTTGTAAATATGAGAAAGGAGTTTTATTATGAACAAAGAAGAATTAGTATCAGAAATTTCTAAAAAAGCAAAAGTTACTATGAAAGAAGCTAATGAAGTTTTATCAGCTTTAATTGAAACAGTTGAAAAAACTGTATCAAAAGGAAAGAAAGTAACTCTTGTAGGTTTTGGTACTTTTGAACCCCGTAAGAGAGCTGCAAGAAACGGCAGAAATCCTCAATCAGGCAAAGCTATTAAGATTCCTGCAAAAACAGTTCCTGTTTTCTCTGCGGGTAAGAAATTTAAAGAAGTTGTTAACGGCAAGTAATTAAATAACTTTTATAAAGATTAAAGCGGATTGGAAGTCAGTTTCTGTTCCGCTTTTTTGTTTAAAACTTTAATTTTTCATATACTTCAGGAAAGTTTCTTGCCGTAGATTTTCTTATGTAATCAACACCCAGATTTTCTGCAATGATATTCACGTTATAAGAAGCTGATATTATAAAAATTTTTGTTTTGTAATAGTTTTTCAAGGTCTTTATCTGTTCCACAAACCATTCGCCTGCGTATTTTGGTTCAAAATCACTTTCC
>CALYTW010000051.1 GCA_945487905.1 uncultured cyanobacterium | reverse complement strand
AAAAGACCGGCTTTTGAACCGTTCTTTTTTTTATTTACAAATACAATTATCCTCTGATTTTCAATGATTTAATTAACTTTCTGTAACCGTCAAGATTTTTCTCCTTAAGGTACGACAAGAGTCTTTTTCTCTTACCTACCATCATCAAAAGCCCTCTTTTGGTAGCAAAATCCTTTTTGTTTGATTTCATATGCTCGGTTAGTTCGGTAATTTTTTGAGTTAACATTGCTATTTGAACTTCTGCCGAACCGGAATCCTTTTCATTTGAACCAAATTTCTTAATGATTTCCTGCTTGTTTTTCAAATTAATTGACATAGTGTAATTTCCTTTCCTTTTCATCTCAGGATTTTAACTCTTTTGACAGCCGATTGTCTGCGCTCCTGAGCCGCTTAAAACCGTCCTCGGGGTCGGTGTCCCTTCGGAAAGCCGATATGCTATTTTCGGCATGTGCATACCTACTTTGGTAATATAATATAAAATTCTTTTAAATGCAAGTCATTGTACAAGCTTTAAAAATTAAACTTGATAAAACTTAATAATTCAGCAAAAAGTTTAAAAATTTGGTTTAGTATAAAAGACTATTATAAAGATGATTATATATATGAACATTCCGTTATACTGCTACAAAACGATAATGATGAAAATTACAGGTCATCAAAACAACCTGTGCTAATAAAACCGAATTTACCAACAAATCCGATTGTTTTATAAAACCTCATACAAAAAAAATAGAGCAAGGGAATAACTCAATATTCAAAAGCCTTTTTGAGAAATTACATATATAAAATCTATTCTGCAAACTGAAAATCTCTTTTTAGAATAGCATTTATGTGTTCTGTTGCAGCACCAGTATTGCCGGTTTTGTAAGAGATTCTTGCAAGTAAAAACTCCCTTTCATCATTAGGTTCTGCATTATATGCCTTCTGCGCATAAGCTAACGCCGTACCGTATCTTTTCATTGCTGCATATATTCTTGCAATTTCTTCATTACATTTTGCTTGTAAGGATGTTTTGTCCGTGTTTTTTATCAACTGCTGGTATTCATACACAGCGCTTTCATATTTTTGCTCAGCTATTAAAGTTTTTGCTTTTAAAAACACGCCCTGTTCCGTTAATGTCTCTGCATTAGTGTCTTCAGTCTCGACGGATATTTCATCTTTTGAATCAGCAATCTCCAATTTTTCTTCTTCTGTTTTTACAGCTTCAGTTGATAAACCTTCATTTTCTACAGATGTTTCTTTTTCTTGAACATTCTGTGTCTGAACTACCGCCGGTGTATCGGACTGGTTTTCTTGATTTAAAGTTTTGTTAACAAACGGTAAGCACAGTATAAACACCAGACATACTGCAACCACAGCTCCCAAAAATTTTATCGATTTCATATCAAAATTTTCCATAACAAACACCTATGCTTTCTTATTTGATTCTACACCAAAAGCAAACATTGCGAAATCATATTTTACCGGATCATCCGGACAAAACTCTCTAAGTTTGCTCATAAGCTCAATTACCGCTTTAAAATCATTGCTTTTTCTTGTTAACAGCCCCTTGCTTCTTGAAACTCTGGCAACGTGAACATCCAGCGGAATCAACAAGTCTTTAGGCTTTATAAAATGCCAAATCCCTAAATCTACCGGCGATTTTCTAACCATCCAGCGCAAAAATATATTCATTCTTTTCATTGCTCCACCATTATTTGGATTTGGAATCATGTGATAAAACCCACGTCCGACACAGTTCGGTGCGCATTCATAAAAAAACTCAACTGCCGTTTTTATAATATTTTTAGCCTTGTCATTACAATCATAGCAAGGCAACGAATTGCCTGCCTTAAAAAGTTCTTCAAGCCCCTTTGACTCATTATATAATTTTGATAATATTTGAAATATTGGTATAATGTCATTTTCCTTTGAAAATCGATACTCTATTCCTTTTAAAGAGGAAAAATCTCCATTTTTCACATATCCGGAAATATCTCCATCTGCCTTCTTAAATATTTCCTCAAGTTTTTTTATAAAGACTTTTCTGTTCCCATATGCAAATAACGAAGCTATAAATCCGTACAATTCGATATCTTCTTTGCATTTACCGCACTTGTGCAGAAATTGAATCGGATCATCTTTTATAAAATCAACTGTCTCATATTTTTCTACTAGTTTATCCAGCTCTGTTTTTGTTATCATTTTCTAATACCTTCAAAAAAATCTTTCAATATTTTATCACAAGTTTCTTCTTCAATTCCGCCATATATTTTTAACGATTTCGGTATTTTTAACGGATTTGAAATCAGCGCTCCATACTGCTGATTGTATGAGCCAAAGTATGCTGCACTTATACCGCTTTCTATTATTGCCCAAGAACACATAGGGCAAGGTTCAAGCGTAACAAAAATTTCACAACCGACGAGACGAGAAGTTTTTAACTTTTCTTGTGCTTCTCTAATTGCAAGGATTTCAGCATGAGCTGTCACATCATCATCCAGCTCCCGTCTGTTATGAGCTTTTGAAATAATATCGCCGTTTTTTTTAATTACACACCCTACCGGCACGTCAATTGTACATAGTTTTGCCTGTGCAATAGCTGATTGCATATACTCCCGCCTTCTATTAAAGTTTAGAGTCCGTTTCTCCCCATACTTCATCATCATAATAACCGAGTTCGAGATGACCTACCAAAACAGTATCTCCATTTTTAAGTCCACACCTGTGCATTTCATCAAAAACACCCATACTTTTCATTATATTTTGAAGTCTTATAACCTGTTCGGTATTTCTTATATCTGTAACTTTTGCTAAACGATTAATTTTACCCCCGGTAATCATATATGCATCTTTGCCAAGTTTAACAATTTCAAAAGAACTGTCATCATTGTTATACGCATCTAAGTCTTCATCTATATCCAAATTAAATTCAGGTTTCGGAACTTCATCGACTTTTTTCGCCATAAAATAGAGAAGCTTATCAATACCATCTTTGGCTATAGCAGATATTACAAAAACATCATCTGAAAGCTTTAAAAACTCTTTTTTATATTTCTCGACTAAATCTGAATCGACTGCATCAACCTTATTTAAAACAATAATCTGATATAGACATCCGAGATGTTCAGAATGTTTTCGCAATTCTTCATTGATAATTTTGTAATTATTTACAGGATTTTCTGCCGTCAAATCTACAATATGAACTAAAAACCTGCACCTTTCTACATGGCGCAAGAATTCATGTCCTAACCCTACTCCGTCCGAAGCACCTTCAATAAGCCCTGGAATATCGGCTATTACATAAGCACCGCCATCTGATTTTTTTACAACACCAAGATTTGGAATAAGAGTTGTAAACGGATAGTCTGCAATTTTTGGTTTTGCAGAACTTACAACACTTATAAAAGTAGATTTGCCTGCATTTGGCATACCCAAAAGCCCCACATCAGCAATCAGTTTTAATTCCAGCTCCAAAATTCTTTCAATTCCGGGTTCTCCGGGTTCACAAAATTGAGGGGCTTTTTTTCTTGCCGTTGCAAACCTTGCGTTTCCTCGTCCGCCCCGTCCGCCCTTGGCTATAAGAACTTTTTGCTCAGGTTTAGTTATATCCGCAATAATTTTTCCGGATTTTAAATCTTTAACAAGCGTCCCCAAAGGAACTCTGATAATAGTATCCTTGGCACAAGCACCATGCATTCCCTTAATTCCGCCATTTTCGCCTGAATCAGCTTTGTAAACGGATTTAATTTTAAAATCCAAAAGTGTAGACATGTTTTCGTCGGCAATGAAATATATATCTCCGCCATTACCGCCATCTCCGCCCGCAGGACCTCCTTTGTCAACATATTTTTCTCTACGCCAGGCGACCATGCCATTACCGCCATGTCCTGAGATTACCCGTATTTTTGCTTTATCTAGGAACTTTACCATTATCTGTTATATTTACCTCTCGCTTTGTCTAAAACTTAACCTTTATACCTTAAGCATATTGCTCTACAATCCATTTTGCCTGTTCTTCAATTAAATATATCATATTGACAATAATTAGGTTTTTTCTACAGCCTTCCTGATACGACGTAGATTGCCATGTGAATCATTTGCAAGTCTTGCTTTAAAAGTTCGGTTTTGGCAATTGTTTGTTGATTGAATTTTTTGTACCTGCATCATATACTCCTTTTGTTTGATTAAAATGAATTGCTTTGTAATATAATATTATTATGAAAAAGATTAAAAATACATTGTTTAGTAACAAACCCGTAACAATTAATGACAATTCACTTATTATGGCGATTGAATCCAGCTGTGATGAAACCGCCTGCGCAATTGTAAAAGGAGGCCGTGAAGTACTGGCAAATGTTGTCGCTTCACAAATAAAAACCCACGAAAAATTCGGAGGCGTTATTCCTGAAATTGCCGCAAGAGAACATTTGGAAGCTGTAAATGTTGTCGTTGAAGAAGCCTTCAAGCAAGCAGGGGTAAATGGAAACGATATAACCGCATTTGCAGGAACTGTTGGGCCGGGGCTTGTTGGTTGTCTTTTAGTAGGAATGAATGCTGCCAAATCACTGGCATTAGCTTATGATAAACCATTTATCGGCATAAATCATCTTAATGCACACCTTGCTGCAAATTTTATAGATACAGATTTGGAACCTCCGTTTATAGCACTTTTGGTAAGCGGTGGACACACTCAAATAATTGAAATGAAATCGTACTCCGAACTCAGTATAATCGGAGAAACCATAGATGATGCGGTCGGAGAAACTTACGATAAAGTTGCAAGATTAATAGGTTTGCCTTACCCAGGAGGTCCAAAACTGGATAAAATGGCTAACGAAGGGAATCCTCAAGCGTTCAAACTACCGGAAGGAAAAGTTGACGGGTATAATTTCAGTTTTTCAGGGCTTAAAACAGCTTCTCTCAGATTGGTAAAAAGTTTTACAGATAAAAATTTACCGCTCCCGCTTGCCGATATTTGTGCAAGTTTTCAGGAATGCGTATCTTCAACCCTTTATAAAAAGGTTAAGCATGCTTTAGAAGAAACCGGCTATAAGCAGGTCGTTCTTGCGGGAGGAGTCGCCGCTAATTCAGAAATTCGAAGAAAAATATTTTCACTTCAAGATTTGGGATACAAGGTTTTTGCACCGCAAATGAAATATTGCACAGACAATGCTTCAATGGTTGCAAGTGCTGCATTTTTCTTTGAACATACTTTTGATAATATAGATGTGGAAGTGTTTTCCAGAGTGTAGTTAAGAATTGTAAAATTATGTAAAGTACATGTCGAAGAAGGGGCAAAAAAAAATTTTTTCACTACTTTTAATATATAGGTATCGGTAGGAATTTGTATGATAGAAGCGCTAAATCATTCAAACAACGAAATAAGCTTTTTAGCTAAGCAGTCTGATGATAAGAAAAAGACTGCCGATGAAACTCGTATACTGCCTAATAATATATCTACGAGGACAAAACAGGGATTTCAAAAAACATCAAGCGCCTTTCTGGACTATCCCGTAAAAGGCTTGAAAGGAGATGTAAACTCAAACTTTTACGAATTTCTTACCATGGGGATTATACCGTATCTTGCAGGAAGTGCAACATTTATGTTTGTATTTAATGCAGTTAACAAACACTTGAATTTATTTGAGAAAGAGAAGGCTTCTACGTATGGTAAAAAGATGGCTCTCGGAGTTGTTTTGTACGGACTTATGAAAACAATATCAAAAAGTTTTGTTACAAAGCCCGTGAGAATGGCTACCGGCGTTGATGTTGAAATGCCGTATGAGAACATTGTATACCCTCTGCCTAAAAAAGCAGGAGAAGATGCTAACATTGAGGTTCAGCATCAACAAAGAAAAGTATTTGACAGCAAAGAATTCTACCGAAAAGACCTGCTCGACAAAGAGTACTTCGACAACGTAGCAAGCAGACTTGGACTTGGAGATGACTTGAATGATTCAGTTACAGAAACCTCTCCCATTATTCAAAATATTGTTTCCACAACAAATACAGCAAAGAGTTTATCATCATATTGCTGGGCAGGTGTCGGAGTCGGAATGGCAGTTCAGGATTCATGGATTAAATTCTTTGATTCAATATCAAACAGACAGAAATATACTCCCGAAAAAGATGCCGGCTTCTTTAAAAAAGTTGGCGGTTGGTGCAGTAATGCAGGTAAAAATATTTGGAAAATTTCAGGCTCATTTATAAAATCATTCGGGAATTCGTTTGTTGAAATGTGGAATGGAAAAGAAGGTTCGCTGTTCACAAAACATACCGGAAAAGCATTTATCAGCCTTGCAGTGCTTGCTACAACATTCCTGACTGCAAATACAATTATAAGAGCAAAAAATCTGGCAAAAAATAATAATAAAAACACTATCGACAAAAATAAAGGAACAACGGTAATTTAGGCTATGGCAATTCAAGCAATACAACTTAATAACAATCAGGTTGATTCTCAACAAACGAGAGTCATTAAGCCATACCGTGAAGCGGAAGGTGCTATCAAGACAAAAAAAAGAGTTAAACCGCTTCCTCCAAAAGGACACCTTGTTGACGACAACATTGCAACCGGTACAAAATACTTCTTTAAAGATATTGCTTATGACATGAAATCCATTAAAAACGGTTATACAGGGACAGCAAATGACCACCAGTTGGGAAGATTAAACGACGTAGGCTTAAGACTTGGCGGTATAGGAATTGCAACCTATCTTGCTTCCAGAACAACGAACCCCAAAGCAAGACTAATGGAATATATAGGGCTTGCGACTTTCTTAACATCAATGTCTCTTTATCCTAAGATTGCGGTAAATGCACCGGCAAGAATTTTACACGGTTATGACATTGATAAACAATATATTGATGACCAGGGAAGAAAGAAATCAGTACAGCAGGACAGCAATTACGTTCCTTATGATATGTACAACGGTGCAAATAAGAGCGAAGACCTTGATGCAATCGGCGACAAAATGGGAATTCCTCGTGATATAAAAAACAGACATGATGTCATAAGAGAACAGATGAGAAAAATCGCCACTCAAAATAATACATTGTGGATGCTGACAGCAGGTTTTGCAACACCTTTAATGACTGCACTTCTTTGCAGTGGTCTCGAAAAATATATTGTCGTTCCGGGACTTGAAAAGACCAGAAACCTCAAATACAATTCGCAAATACAATCTATGCTTCAAGAAGCAACAAGCATGAGTTCCGATATCGGCTCTTTGAACAATTCACTCGGAGACAGCATAAACAGTATTTTATCAAAATATGAAGGGAAAACACTTCCTGCTGAAGAATTGAATAAAATAACCGAACTTTTAACTCAAAATACTGACAGCTTATTGGAAAGAGGAATCAGAAGTGACTTGGAACAATTGCTTTCCGGAAAATCAGTATACAAAATTGATACCAAAGCTCTTAAATCAATGATAGAAACAGCACAGAAATCAATCAATGGTAGACAAGTGCAATATATTATCGATAACATACTTCCTGCTCAAAGTGAAATTGAAGGTATGATTAAAGAAATTAAGCCGGACTGTGATTTGTCAAAAGGGGTTGAATTAACCGAAGAAGAATTTGTAAAACTGCAAACCGCAATATTCAATAAAGCTAACAAAAAAATCGAATCAGCACCAGGTAATGCTGCTAAACATCAAGATTATTTGAGAAGCAATATTTTAAACTTCCAAAACGCATTTTCTGTTAAACCTGAAAAAGTTATAACAAGAGAAGAAATAACAAAAACAGTTGATTTAGCAAAAATTTTAGGAGATTTCAAGAAAAAATCGGAAGTTTTGGACAGGTGCGAAAACTTTAAATTTGAGTATGCACCTGAAACCGTGCTTGCACATTACTATGAAAAATTCCAAACAACACTTATGAAACAACTTGGAATTTCTCATAAAGACTACAAGAGAATGAGCAATGACAAAGGATTTGCTCAAAAGATTCTTGATGAAAAGATTTCAGCTCTCTGTCAAAATGAAGAAAAATACAAAAAGACCTTTGAAAAACTCGGAAAAGTTCTTGAAGATATGGAAAAATCCCTGCACGGCTCAACCGAAAGTTCTCAAATCAAGGATCTTATAAACGGAATAGAACTGGTTTACGGCAAAACAGCAGAAAGATTAAGAGCTGCTGGGGTTGGAGAAAATACTGCAAGTATGCTGATTAAAGGCACAACTTCTACTATCGATTCTAATGAAGAATTATTTAAACTCCTTGACGGTATAGCTGAAAACAAATTTAAAGACGCACCGTCAGGGGATTTGAAAGCAATGGAATATTTTGCTAACGGCAAAGGTTCCTCAAAAAATCTCAAAATCAGCAGATTAATAAGCCGTTATCAGGGAGAAGTTAATTCTTTCTTTAGAATATTCCATACATTAGATTTCTACAAACGTGCAGCTAACCCTGAAGAACTTGCAAAATTCGCTTCCTCTCAGGATACCGCTTATGTTGAAAACATTATAAAACAAGTTAAATCAGCACTGACTCAAAGCAATTGCGACGATTATATAACAAAACTGGGTATTGAAAACAAATATGAATACGCAGATGTTTATAACCTCGGCTGGACAACCGAAGCCGAAAACTACGGCTCTACGACCCAAAAAGGTATTATTACAAATGAAGCTAAAGAAGGTCTTGAAAAGAAAGGCAATAAAACAATTGTTTCGAGATTCCAAACATATATTTCAAGATTCAAAAATATAATAGCTAACGATAAAGAGTATTTCCAAAAACCGACACATATTCTTGATGAAAATATTACCGACAGTTACAGAGATATTACAAAAACAAACGAAGCTAAATTTGGTCTTGTTGCACAAAGCCCTGTTGATATGATACAGAAAGCGGCAAGCAAAATGCACGCTGACAGAATGTGGCTAAAATCAGTCGGCATAGTGACAGGAGTGGTTTTTGGTGTTACACTGTTAGCACAGTTTGGATTTGGAAAACTGAATAATAAACATAACTTACAAAAAATTAACGACAATGACAAGAAGCAAAAGCAGGTGAAAAATGAATCTGGCAAGTAGTATATCGGTTAACCCAACAATACCTACATTATACTTCAATGCCCGACCATCAAAAGATGGGGTAAAAGGGGTAAATGATGGAGTAAAGCCTGCTATAAAAGATAACAGCGAGATTGTTAATCAGTATCTTGAAAACACTGCAATGGCAAATGCTCCTGCTGTTAAGCGTGCAGACAAAAGCAACTTAAATAACACCGCTTATAAAAACAATCTTCGTTCAATGATTCAAAATAATGAATCCGTTATGATTGCAATTGCTCCGAGAACATTCACGGCAGTTGATAAAAACGGAGATGACAAAATAACTCTTTCCGAAGGAGAAAAACCAGGAACATTCTTGAGTGCAATTAACAGACTTGATGAACTTAAGGAAGACGGCTTCAATACAATTCATATACTTCCGATTCATCCTCCTGGAAAGAAAAAAGCCATGGGTACTGCAGGCTCTTTGTACGCTCCTGCAAAATTTGTAACAGACGATGGGCATTTGGCTATTGATCCTGTTCTTATTGATCCGAATGACAAAAGAACTCCTGATGAGCAGTTCAAAGCATTTATTGATGAATGCCATAAACGTGGAATAAAAGTTATGCTTGACCTTCCGAGCTGTGCTTCCGTAGACTTATTTGAAGCAGAACCCGAATTAATGGCTTTCGGAAGAAACGGCGAAGACAAAACCCCTCAAGGCTGGGCTGATATCAGAATGTTTGACCCGTGGGATGATGAAACAAAGAGGACTTTGAACCCAAAACTTCTTGAAATGCACAAACAATACGTCGATGCATGCATAGATTTGGGAATAGACGGTATAAGGGCTGACGTTGCGAGAGCAAAACCAACTGAATTTTGGGATATTTTAATTCCTTATTCTCACAAAAGAGATCCTGAATTTGCTTGGTTGGGAGAAACTTATACTTATGAATGTGCATCTCCTCAGGTGAATATGCCATATGACAGACCTGAAGATTCACTAAGAGCAGGTTTTGACGAATACTACGGGCAGTACCATATTTTCCACGAATGGAATACTGCAAAAGAATTTAACGATTATGTAAAATTGAACCTCGAGATGTCCAAAAGACTGCCAGCAGGAAAGTCTTGTATCGGTTCATTCATGACCCACGATGACAAATCGGCAATGATACACGGCGGAGAAAACTACTGTAATATGACGACAATTCTGCAATCTACGATTCCGATGTGCAACCCGTATTTTGTCGACGGATTCCAGACCGGAGACTATTATGATTACAGTTATGCAGACCAATATAGTGAAGAAACCGCTACCGATAACCATATAATGGATGTACACTCAAATCAGCTTGATATATTTAACCTTTCAAGAAAACCCGGTGGAGAAAACCCTGATATGGAAAGAGTTTTGAGAGAAACTCTCAAAATGAGAGCCGAAAATATGGATTTATTTGCTGACAGAAATAGCAGCTTTATTGAACTTGAAAAAGTTGGTGACAAAAAAGACCAAATTATAGCTTACGCAAGACACAACAACGGAAGAACCGCAGTTATTATCGCAAACAAAAATCCTAACAGAAGATTAACCGGCACTATTCTTGTTCCGGGATTAAAAGAGAAACAAAAACTGGTAAATATGGCTCCAAAATACGGCGAAGAAAGTGAATTTCAGGTAGCAAAAGGAGAAATCAGAGTCGATTTGGCACCTTCATCAGCCTACGTATTTGAAGTCAAAACTCCTCAAATCCAAAAAGCCAGAAAAGGTCACGTTTACAAACAAAAAGTTAAAGATAAATCGTAAAAAAAGAGGGTGTTCAAAAAGACATCCTCTTTTTAACATTTTTAATTGATAAATTATTTAGTGCATATATGCAGATATAAATACTGAATTAATCAACGGTTTTTGTTCTTCTTTTGGTGGTTCTTCTGCGCTAGAAGGAAACTCTGCTGTATACACTGAATTTATAAACGGTTTTGTTTGTGCTTTTGGTTTTGTTTGTGCTTTTGGTTGTGTTCCTGCTTCATAATTTTCATGCACATTAGATAACTTAGACGTGTTTCCTCCAAAGCTCATAATTAT
>CALYTW010000050.1 GCA_945487905.1 uncultured cyanobacterium | reverse complement strand
GTCAGACCGTTCACACCTGCGAATAACAAAAAGAAATACCAGAGTGAAGACTAGAATAAACTATAATATTACTAACAAAAGCGGTACGAAGACAAAACCTTCGTACCGCTTTTCAATAACACTTATTATGTTTATACATCGAGTTTTCAACAGATTCTTCTTTTTTAGTTTTATTAGCATTATTCTTTTGTCTATTGTATTTGCATTTACTTGAGATTGCTGCAAGTCGTGTTCGAAAAATGCTACAGCAGATTCCAAGGCGGATTTTGGCGAAAAAAATTGCCAAACACAGACACAGTACGCACCATATCATGTCATTTTATATAAAATAGCAGATTTTACAAGGGTTTCAGCCTTGTTGTCCACCTCATACATTCGTCTTTGCAATTCATAATATTTGAGTTTAAAAAAGTTAGCGGAGTAAGTGAAGTGGATTTAAATAATTTCCTAGCGCCTTAGTGCCTTGATATCCCGCCCTCTTCCGACTTCGGCACCTTCTCCCATCAAGGGTAAATGGATGTCTGCTTGTCAAAGTACCTTAGTGCTTTCATCTCAGGATTGCTTCGCTTCGTTCGCAATGCATTTTATAATTGTTTAAAAACAAAAGCTATGCTAAAATGTAATCGGAAATAGTCTTATGAAGTTCGATTTAGACATTGATAAAATTAAATATTTGAAGATTCTTTATGCTGATACTAACGGAAGTCCTGTTACAATAAAAGCGGGATTAAAGAAAATAACCGAGCATGAAATTACAGCGTGTATTAAATTTGAAGATTATTTTAACATCAAAACTCCACAGGATATAACTTTAAGCGTTGTCGGCACAAATGGTTTATATAGGACGAAAACTGTTTTAAAATCATATTCTTCAGACCCGCCTTATATATTCTTATATCTGGAAAAGCCCGAAAATATGGATTTTATGCAAAATCGGGAATATTTTAGAGTACCGGTTTCGTATAAGTGTAAATATATGGTAAATAACAACGGTATTCCTGCATTATTTGATGCGGAAATTTCAGATATTTCGGCGAGCGGAGTCAGCATAATTCTACCGGTGCATGTATTCTCGGAAAAAGATTCCAAAATCGAAATAATCACAGACAAGCGGATTATTATAGCAGGTATTAAATATATAAGAAGCGAAAGAATAAATGACAGTTACAAACTGTCCTTTGCATTTACAAAGATATCCGAAAAAGACAGAGATTGTATTTCTCAAATTTGCATCTTAAAACAGATTGAAACAAAACGAAATAATATCGTCTAGGATTTATCTTTTCTAAACCAGTTCATAAATTTATTAAAGATATTGTCTGACGGTATATTTTCCAATTTTACTTCTTCATCATCAAAAATACTCGTTTCATCATCTTGTGATTCAAAGATATCTTCTTCTTCCTTCTTTTTTTGATGAAAATACATTCCGCCTCCGCCCATACCGCTGGCATCTTTGTAAGCTGATTGTGCTTTAAATTGGCCGATATTATTACTTCCGAAGTTGAAAGACATTCCTTTAAACTCCATATTATACGTTGCATGTATATTATAACTCTTTTTGTAACTTTTTCCAGTATTTTTGTGCTAAAATCATTCTGTTAAATTAGGGAGAATTATATGAAAAAAGTTTTAATTTTTTGTTTAATGCTGATTATTTCAACGATTGCTTCTTATGCAAATGAAGTAAAATTCATACAGGTAGACAGCGTAAAATATTCTCCTTCGTCGGAACAATCTGTTTCGTATTTCAAAAATCTTGTAAAAGATATAAACAAACAAAAGAATGTCGATTTTGTAATTTTTTCCGGAGATAATATTGCGTATTCTGATAAACAAGCCCTCAAAGCTTTTCTTAAACAGGCGAATAAACTTAATGTTTCTTATTATATAGCCCTCGGACATAAAGATTTGAATAAAAAGAAAGGTCTGTCCAAAGAAACATATATGAAACTTGCACGCAAACATTCTTTAATAAAATCGGAACCTCCAAATTATGTATTTTCTAAGAAAGGAATCGTTTTTATCGTCGCTGACGGTGCAAAAGAGTTTATTGCAACGCCTTTCGGATATTATAGAGAAAATGTAATATCGTGGATAGATAAGGAGCTTGAAAAATATTCAAAGAAAAAAGTTGTTATTCTTCAGCATTTCCCTGTTTATCCTCCTGCCGAACAAGAAGCTTATTATACTTATAAAGCTGATGAATATATGAAAATGCTTTCAGGTCATAATAATGTAATAGCTGTTGTTTCAGGATTTAAGATTAACAGCGAAAAAGACATAAACGGGATTAAACATATCTCCACTGCTGACTTTCCAAAATACAGGATAATAGAAATTCTTGATTGTGAAACAGATAATCCGACAATATGGTCGACTTTAAAATAGGTAAAGACTTTGAAAAAAACAGCCTTGTTTTTAATCTCAATTTATCAAAAAATATCTGCCCTAACTCCTTCGAGATGCAGGTTTTATCCGACATGTTCAGAGTATACCAAACAGGCGATTGTGAAATACGGATTTTTAAAAGGTTTATGGCTTGGCGTTAAACGTATTTGCAGATGCCATCCGCTTAACGAAGGCGGATACGACCCTGTACCATAAAAATTGACACCCCTTGATATTCGGGTTAAGATACCATATTATGAAACAACTTTGTATTTTATCGGATTTTGATGGAACAATTACCCAAAAAGACGGAATTTACAGCTTTATAGAAGCTTATGCAAAAGGCGATTGGCAAAAAATCGAACAGGATTGGGCTGTTGGAAAGATAGATTCAAAGGAATGCTTGACTGAAGAATTCAAGCTCGTTCCGAAACTTTCGGAAGAATTAATTTCCTATTTTATTGATACATTGGAAATAGACGAAACTTTTGCGGATTTTTACAATGAAATTACAGCCAAAGGGATTGATTTTTATATAGTCAGCGACGGAATAGATTATTTTATAAAAAGAATTTTGAAAAAATATAACCTCAATGACATAAATGTTATTTCTAACCATGGAGAATTCAGGAGAGAATTTTTTGAGATAACATTCCCTAATGATTACCCCGAATGTATAAATAATGCCGGTACATGCAAGTGTAAAGTGCTTTCGGATTTGAGAAAAGATTACGAAAAAATTATTTATATCGGAGATGGTGTTTCAGATTATTGCGTAGCGGATAAAGCGGATATCCTTTATGCAAAAAAAAGGCTTTTGAATTATTGTGTTGAGAAAGGAATTAAACACATTTCTTACAATGATTTCAGTAATATTAAAATCAACTTTTAATTTTTACTGACAACATAAGAAATCCATTGGTCTTGTTCTATTATATCCACAATTTTAAGATTTTCTCTTTTTATTGCATCAAGAACAATATCCTTTTTTTCGTATAAAATTCCGCTTAAAGACATCAAACCGTTCGGCTTCATAATTCTTTTTAAATCTCCCATAATTTCAGCAAGCACAAAGTGCAGAATATTAGCACAGATAAAATCGTATTGTTCCGTTATTTTATCAGCGGTATTGAGTTCGAAAGTTATATCTTTTACCTTATTTACCCCTGCATTTTCTCTGCAAACATCAATAACGGTTTCGTCAATGTCACATCCGTATATTTTACTTCCGCCGAGTTTTTTTGCAAGTATGGCAAGAATACCCGAACCTGTACCTATATCAGCAACGGAATCTCCTTTTTTAAGGTATTTTTCCAATGCTTTCATGCAGAGTTGAGTCGTTTGATGTGTACCTGTACCAAAGGCGCATCCAGGGTCCAGTGTAATGGTTATTTCTCCGGACTTTGGCTCATATTCTAGCCAGCTTGGGACAACAGCAATGTTGTCAGCAACGTGAGTAACTGTCCATTTTTCTTTCCATTTTTTTGACCAATCCTGATTTTCCTTTTCATCAAGAGAAATTTCCCAGTTTCCCAAATCCTCATCCGAAAACCCTCTGGATTTTAAAAGTTCACGCTCAGTTGATAAAATTTCTTTTAAATCTTTAGGATAAGAGGTTAAAAATACCTTCAATTTACCTCTTGTCGTCGAAGTCATTTCCAAATCTTTATATGTTTCTTCCTCAAGTAAAACACCTTCGCAGTCAAAATTTGTAAAGAAAATATCCGAAACGATTTCTTCCATATCGGGATTTATTGATATTACAAGTTCAAAATAATTATTCATCTTTGACAACTCCACAATTAAAGTATAAGCTGATTATATCATGCAAAACACATCCGAACATCTTTTCGAATTTGACAAAAACTTTAATAAAATAATCATCGGAACGGACGAAGCCGGCAGAGGTCCTGGAGCAGGAGGAGTGTTTGCTGCAGCAGTTTATTTTAATGATGTAACAGAAGGTTTAATCAAAGATTTGGCGATTTTGAATGATTCAAAAAAGCTTACACCCAAAAAACGTGATTCAATTTATGACATTATAAAAAAGAATTCAATCAATGAAATTGTTTGTATAGAAGTTGAAGAAATTGAGAGAATAAATATCTTGAATTCTTCACTAAAAGCTATGAAATTGGCGTGTGATGCAGTAAATACAAAAATATCTCTGGAAACTTTAACCCTTGTTGACGGAAACAAACTTATAAAAAACTATATTTATCCCCAGCAATACATAATTAAGGGGGATTCAAAATCAGCTTCGATTGCGGGAGCGAGTATTCTTGCCAAAGTTACCCGTGACAGATATATGGAAAAACTTGACGAAGAATATCCTATGTACAATTGGAAGAAAAATGCCGGTTATCTTACTGCAGAGCATCTAAAAGCGATTGACAAATACGGACTTTCGCCTTATCACAGACCGTCTTTTTTGAAGAAACATTTTGAAACTGGGGCAAGTATAGGGGATTATAATCAGATGAGTTTAATATAGAAATGGAAGCAAATAACAAAACAAACGAAATAACAAATACAATAAAGCGAATTAACCAAAAGCTCAAGCTTTTAAAACTGCTTCATCTTGCAAAAGCTGAATACGAAAAAAACAATTACGAAGACTGTGCTAAAAACTGCCTGAAGATTCTTGAAACGAACCCTAATAACCCTATTGCACTGAGGGGTATGGGCTGTGCTATGCAATCATTACTCCAAAGAGATAAGGCGATTTATTATTACAATGAAGCTCTGAAATATTCTGACAACAAAGAAATTGAGTATACGCTTCTCGGAACGATTTATTATATAGAAAATAATTTTGATGAAGCGTTGAAAAACTACAACCTTGCGATTGAAGCAAACGATGATTATGACCCTGCTTATGAGGGAAGAAACCAAACTATTCTTGAACGACATCTTGTTCTTGCAGACTTACAGGATGAATTAATTAAAAGAGAGTTTCAATAAAGATAAAGATTTATTAAGTTTTGTTACAAAAATATCCAAAACCATGATTATCATGGCAATTTCGCCTTCTAAAAAAACTTTATATACATGTAAGGTTATATGTAAGGAACTATAAACATGGTTAGTGCAAACTATGGTGCAGTGGGCTACAATCCGTACGACTATATGAACATCGTACAAAGCCCCGCCCAAAATCAAAATACAACTCAAGAAAGCAATCCTCTGGGTATATCCAAGAAAGATTCCAAAGCTCTTGTTGACTGCTATGTATCAACTCCGAGTGAATCATTGGGTGCTGCCGCATTTGGCGGTGCAACATTCTGGATTATGAATAACCCGAGGTTTGTAGCACATCCTATAAATACGTTTAAAGCCTTTAAGGGTGTGAATGAAATGTTCAAACCTGTGCTTACGGAAGGACATCAACTCAACAAGTTGTGGGTTGACCCGAAAACAAACAGCATAATGAGAGATGCACATTTGGAAATGCACAGGGCATTTGCAAGAGCTGAAAGCAGATTGCCAATTTTCAGAAAAAAATATGACAAGAAGACTCTTGAAATTTTGCAAAAAGAAATGCAAAGAGCGTTAGATACTGGAAAGGCCACAGAAATAGCAAAAGCAACGGAAAGACTGAGAGCGGTTTATGTCACGGACACCGGTTTCGGTAAAGCTTTTAGATGGATTGACAAATTTTCAGGCGGCTCTCCTTATAAAACGCAGGAAGAAGCTATTAAGAATTTTAATTCTCCCGAAGTTTTGAATAAAGCAACAGAACGTATAGCAAAGGCCGGGAAATTGACTTTCAAGGATGCGTTAAAAACTCATGCCGGAATCGGAGGAATAGCCCTATTTGCAGGTATAGAAATCTTGATGGGGCTTGGGAATGTCAAAACAGCGTATCAAAAAGATAAAGAAAATAAACAAATTGGCAAAAATACCAACTACGGAAACCATCAATTGATGCAAACAATGGTAAAAGGTTTGGGTTCAGGTATCGGCTGGGGTGTTGGAGAAGCCGTCGGTATGTGGGCATACGGAAAATGGGGAGCAAAACTCGGCTCAAAAGGACACCCTGTAATAGGAACTGTTTTGGGCGGTATAGTCGGTCTTGTAGGCGGTTCTATAGGAATGATGCTGACAGGTCGTGCTACAAAAGCTATTGTCGGAGAAGATGTAGGAAGCAAAATCGAAGCTAAAAAACTTATGGAGACCCCCGAAGGTCAGGTGCAAGTTTTGGAACAGGTATATGAAAAAGCTAAAAAAGGCGAAGCAAATCCTGCGGCAGTAGCATCATTAAAGAAAGTTTTAGCACAGCTACAGGCGCAGGCACAACAGGCACAAATACAGATGAATCCCTCAGAAATCCGTCAGGCTGTAAGATCTAGCAGTTTTGCGTAGTTATATAATACTGCGTTTTAATCTTTCAGTACGATTTTCGCTTAACAGATTTTTAAGTTTCATAATAGCTTGAGCATGAAGCTGTGAAACTCTTGATTCGGATATGTTAATGGCTTCGCCGATTTCTTTTAGTGTCATGTTTTCGTGATAATAAAGAACCATAATTGTTCTTTCTCTTTCGGGTAAACGCTTCAAAGCCCCCTCCAATTCTGATTTAACGTCTTTTTCTTCCATTTCTTCGTGAGGCGCTCTGTGTTTAGAATCTTCAATAGTGTCAATTATCTCGATATCGCCATCAGAAAAACCCTTTTTCTCATATATTGAAGTAATAGTTGTATCGTCTGCAAGAAGTTGTTCGACCTTTTCTTTTTCAATTCCCAAATAATCCGCTATTTCGGAATTGTTAGCCGCACGCCCGTATTTGCACTTTAATTCTTCCTGTGCTTCTTTAACATCTTTAATTTTTCTTCTTATGCTTCTGGGCAAAAAGTCTTGCGAACGAACCTTGTCAATAATATTTCCCCTGATTCTTATCAAAGCATAGGTTTCAAACCTTGCACCCATTTTCGGGGTATATTTTTCTATAGCATCTATCAGACCTTCTATACCGTAGCTTGAAACATCCTCGTAAGAAAAGGTTGGCGGAAGTGCGACTTTTACACGACCGACAACGTATCTGGTTAAGTATATGTATTGTAAAATGAGCTGATCTCTTAATGTTTTATTTTCATGGTCATCAAAATAATGCGACCACAATTCTTCTAATTCTTCGTTAGAAATCCGCTTTATTCTGTTGTATGATGAGAAATCTAAATCCTGTTCCATCCCGCTTAGCCCAATAACATAACACATTCCATTTTAGCGTTTTTACTAAAAATCGTTATCGTATGTTTGGATGAAATTGCTTAACTTAACTTAAACTTACTTAATTCTTAACTTAATATATTACGAAATGTAACAAGTTAAAGATGAGTGTTAAAGATTTACCCTAAAATTGCCGTAAACCATGACACAAAGGGACAATTTAAGGATTTACAAAAATGGGAATGGCGGCATCACAAGCACGCTTGCTGACATTGACGGCAAGAATACACGATGTTGAGTACCAGGCACAATCTATCCAGAACGCCAAGGTACAACTTTCCACGCAGCAAGATCAGGTCTACGAAGACTATCAGAAAGCTCTTGATGCAACTACCCTTACTTTTACAGCTATAGACCCTCAAAGCGGCACTCAATCCACGCTTACAGCAAACTTTAATAACCTGTTCTCGGTTAATAAAGCTACGGCAGCTGGCAATTCTGACTATGCTCTGTTTGATTCTAAAGGCAAAGTTGTTGTAGATGAAAACCTCTATCATGGTTATAAAATGTTTAAAGATTTAGAACTGGATAATGAAAGTCCTTATACATTCGCTATGTATATGATTTGCGGAGATGCTATTGATTTTGAAGATTCAAATATTATTCAGGGAGAAGCTGACGGTATATACCAAAACTACTGCACTACTGATGAAAAATTAAGTGAGTTATATGATGCTATTATGGATATCCTGATAGAATACGGCGACTATGACCCCGAGGATATCAATGATACAAACTGCATTGCAGGCTTGGATGATGAAGAATACAACAATGTCATGGCTCAATACAATGAAGCTATGAATAATTACCTCTATTATATCTATTCCAACAATGCTTATGCTTCTGAAATGTATGCAAATATAACAGGAGAAGCTCCCGAAGATTTTAACTCCGATATGTTTAATTACTATGTAAAAATGTTCAATGTTATTGAACAATCAGGAGGATGTATTTCAATCGAAAGCTTTAACGGTATTAATAACAACGATGCTAAAAATGATTCCGAATGGCTTACTAATATGATACAAAGCGGTATTATGACCATCGAAGTTATTAATCAGGATAAAAATACGGGCAAAGTAACCCTCTCCGGAACAAGCCCCGCTTCCAATGAAAGCCTGCAATATACAACAACAACTCAAATAGACAAAGCCGCTCTCGCTAAAGCAGAAGCTAAATATGAACACGATTTGAAATTGATTGATAAAAAAGATAAACAATTCGATTTGGACTTGTCTAAACTAGAAACAGAAAGGACTGCATTAACAACACAATACGACTCGGTTAAGAAAGTAATCGAAGATAACATCGACAGAACCTTCGGTATATTCTCTTAAAGGTAAATAGACTTTTCGTATGAACTGAATTGTTACTATGTAAACTAAAGATAAACTCAATAAAAATATATAATTATAATAAATCCCTTTTCCCTTTTTCCGCTTGAGCTAATTACTCAAGCTTTTTTTTGACACTTTTTTAAACACTTCTTCAAAACTTACAATAGGTTCAAGTTTGTATCCGCAGTGTTCTGCAAGAGTTCCGCCCATTGAAAACAATTCTTCCTGCGGATACCTTCTGCAAATTCCTGGGCGTTTTTTATGAATTTTACAAAGATGTGTTTCAGGGTCAAGATTCATGCATTCAAATACAAGCCCTGTTTCGTCTTTATCAATAACTTTTAAATATGTATAAAACGGGTGTAGTTTTTGTAATTTTTTAAATTCTTCTTCAGTTTGAATAACGCCTTTGTGTTTAACATATATTCGCTGACAGCATCTTCCGCAGGTATTGCATTTCCCTGTACGATAGTATTTTTTTCGAAGAATATGAATATAGAAAAATTTTTTTAAAATTTTAAACATTTACAATCCTCGATTTAGCAAGTTTATAGTCGGAGGAATTTTCATCGGATAAAGTCATTATTTTGGAGAAATACTTATTCGATTTTATATAATCTTTTCCCGAACGATAAAATGAACCTTTCTCAAAGCAGGTTTTTATGATTCTTTCTTCAGGATGTAAAAATGATTTGATTTTTTGAATAATATCATCATATTCATAGGATAAATTATTATCCAAAAGCACATAATTTTCGTATTCAAAAAGAGCCAAATGGTAATTATTATTATCATAATACTTTTTAGCAAGTTCTATATGTTTTGCGCAATATGCTTTATCCAATTTTAGCTGTATATCTTTTGATGTTTTTATAATTTCCAGATATTCTTTCTGATTTCCTATGACAAGAGGAAGCATTCTTTTAATACAGCAAAAAGAGCCTGATATATTTCCTGTTTGAACCATTGTCGAATAGAGTTTTTTTAAAATATCATTGGATTTGGAATCTAGACAATATGCTTGTTTCAAATATTTTAAAGCATCAGGGTACATTTTTTCCTTGTAATAAAGCTCTCCGAGCAGACTGTTTATATCAAAATTAGTAGGAATATTTTTGACTGCATATTCCAGTGCTTGTATAGCCGTAGCATTATCGTCGGCATCAATTGCTCTCAAGGCTTTGCGATAAAAATCGTTACCGATTGTAATAAATTCTGTAATACTGTTTTTGGTTTCCAAATAGGAATCAGAAGTCTTGTCTTTTGCATATTTCAGGTATTTTTCATAAAAATATAACGCATAAAATTTCATATCTTTAGAAAAATATGATGATGCAAGATTCAGACAAACAGTTTCATCGTCAGGCTTATAAGAATAAGATGTTATCCAATATTCAATAGCTTTCGAGATGTTATTTTTTTTGTGACAAATGTTTCCTAAAAACATGAATGAAGGATTTTTAATATTTTCCATCTTGACAGAGCGGGTAAAATACTGTTCTGCGTTATCAAAATCATTAAGTTTATAATAGCATCTTCCTATTTCGTAGCACAATTTATAAGTGTAATCAGAATTGAGCATATCAAGATAAAGCCTGAGAGCACCTCTGTAATCTCCGCCTTGATACAATCCCTTTGCCGCATTCAGTTTTTGACCTTCAATATCGGCATTATCCTTTATATAATAATCCGATGTCATAAGCTAATCATAGCATATTTATATTTTTAAGTCATCCCAAAGTTTAGGATTATTAATTAATTCTTTAAGGACATCATCTTCATATGGGTCACTAATTCCGTCTGCAAAAAGCTCTTTCATTCTGTCGAGATGAGAAAAATCATTAGAATCACTCATTGCAATTTTAGTAAATTTTTTAATGTCACAATCTTTTTGAAACAGTTCTATTGCATTAGCTGATATTTCTGTTTTATCAACATAGGGGTTTTTGTCATCAATAGAATTTTTGCTTGAATTAGCTCTCATTAAAGCCAGATTGATTATTTTGCTCTGGTTTTCAAGTTGTGTATTGTAAAAATTGTTATCGTTAATATTGTTAAACATGAGACCCTAATCTCCCCGTTTTATCCATTTATATTATTATATATTTTGTCTTCTTTGTTATCAACTGTTTGTATGAGTTTTATATCTCTAAACTGAAGTTATATAAATACAGAGGGTGCGGAAAAAGTCGAGGGGCAAATGTAAAACAGGTTGTACTTAATACTACAAGTTTGCGAAGAAAAACGAAGTTTTCCGCAAACTACATGTAACAGTTTCTTAACAGGTATGCTTTTTAAGGGTTGAAAAGCTTAAAAAACACGTTACAATGGTAGTAGCAGTTAAAAATACTGCACATAAGTTCATAAAAGAATGGAAAGGGCCGAAGAGGCCCTTTTCCATTTGGGGTAAATTGGGATAGAATCCTTAATTTTCATAACAGATTGTGCTCTTTTTGTTTGCTTGAAACTAATTAATATTAAGAATATAATTTTCTT
>CALYTW010000049.1 GCA_945487905.1 uncultured cyanobacterium | reverse complement strand
TACTCCACAGACAACATACCCACATAAAGCAATTCCCACCCGAATAAATGTCCTACTTAAATCTGGACGTCTAAGAACGACAAAAATCATAAGTCCTGCAACAAATAAATGCTTTAAAAGGTTTGAGTTAAACTTTTCTTTTTTTAGTGAAAATAAATTTCCTAAAAGCATAATTAGTGCGAGTTTTGTAAGCTCTGACGGCTGAAACTGAATCCCAAGATTAAGCCAGCGTCTTGCACCATTGATTTCAACACCGAGCGGGGTAAATTTTACTAAAAGTAATAAAATAATTACTCCAAACGCAAACGGGAATGTAAATTTTCTCAATTTGTTATAATCAAATCTTGAGAAAAACCACAAACCAAAACTTCCGAGAACTATCCAAAATAAGTGTTGCAAAACATAATGAAACGGGGGTAAATGTCTTGTAACGCAAAGCGGCAGACTTGCTGATACAACTGCCATTAATCCGATTATAACAAGTATTATAACTGTAATCAAAAGCTCTCTGTCACCATTTGTTTTTACAGGCTGATATACGTTTTTATACATTTGAACCCCCTTTATCAGACGGTATATTCAAAAGTGTCCCGACTTCTGTAGCTATTTTTCTGAAAAGAGGTGATGCAATTGTTCCGCCGTAGTCAACACCTGTTTTAGGAGAATCAACTACAACATAGATAGCGACCATTGGACTGGAAGCAGGGAAATATCCGATAGCAGAAGCGTAAACCGCTGCACCACTTGTAACATTTTTGCGTGAAGTTCCTGTTTTTGCACAAGTCGTGTATTTATCCAAGTTCAAAGGTGTTTTTCCGTTTGCGATACTTTTTGCAAGCAATCTTGTTACAGAATGAGCCGTTTGAGGTGAAACAACCCGACGGGTTTGAACGTGGTTTGGAAGCTCTTCTGCTGAATATTTTATAACGTGTGGAGTAATCCAGACACCTCCGTTTGCAATAGCTGATATTGCACTAATCATTTGTATTGCGGTTACTGATGCACCATAACCGTAACCCATACTTGCCTGTCTTGATTTATACCAAGTTTTAGTTTTTGGCAAGATTCCTGTTGATTCAGCAGTTAAATCAATTCCTGTTTTTTGACCAAAACCGAATTCATACAGTTTGTTGTAATAAGCATCTTTATCAAGCATAAGTGCAATATTTGCACTTCCTACGTTACTTGAATGTTCAAATAGATAATCCAAAGTTATCATTCCGGGGTTTGGATGTTCTTTCAAATCGTGGTTTTTAATCGTAAATTTATCAATAACCATTTTGCCTGAATCAGGCACTTTTGAATACTCGTTTAAAACACCTAAATCTATTGCAGTAGCTACTGTAATTATTTTGAAAGTTGAGCCGGGAGGGTAAATGTCAGTAAGTGACCAGTTTTTCATATCAATTTGAGATGCTTCCCAAAACTTATTCGGATCAAAGTTCGGGTACGATGCATAAGCAAGAATTTCTCCTGTTTTTACGTCTTCAACAATAACAGTTCCACGTTCGGCTTTCGTTTCTTTTATTGTTTTAGCGAGTTCTTTTTCGCAGATATATTGAACCGAGGCATCGAGAGCCAGGGTGATATCTTCGCCTTTTTGTTTTTTTGTAATGCTATTAACATCCGTTTTAAAATCAAAAATGATATCACCGTTCGCTTTTCGCTGAACATTTCCGCCACTTGACACTAAAGATAATTTACCCCCTCCGATATTTTCTATACCGATTGAGTTTTGGGAGAGATAACTGTAAAACCCAATGATATGCGAAGCAATATTGCCTTGTGGGTAAAATCTTCTGTTTATAGTACCAATACTGATTTCACGCAGACCAAGTTTACTGATTTTTTCAGCAGAATGTCTGCTTACTCCTTTTTTAAGTGTAATAATATTTAATTTTTTTGATTTTAGTAGAGTTACAAGTTCATCCTTTGTCATTTCTAAAGACGGAGAAAGAAGTTCAGCTAAGACTTCAGGAGAACGATTTTTAGAATATTCTGTGGGGTGTGCGTAAACTTCATATACAAATTCATCTGATGCAAGCTTAATGCCATTTCTGTCAAGAATATTTCCTCTTAATGTTCGAGTGTCAGAACTTCTCATAGCAATACCTTTTGATTTATAGCTCCCAATATCAAGCACTTGAATACAAAACAAATATATAGTCAAAATAATAAATGCAAGAGTCATTAATCCCTGCAAAACAGCAATTCTTTTGTTAATTTTTTCGTTTAAATCTTTTTCCATTTCACTCGTCCTCTATTTTTAATATAAATGGACTGTGTGTCAGAAACGGACATTTAAAAAATATTAATTGATTATTTCTATTTGTCCGAATTTGACACACTTGTAATACATAATATAATCAGAAAGGAGTAAATCTATGAAAAAGTTTTTAGTTTTTTTATTTTTTGTATTTGTCTCAATTTCTTCAGTTTTGGCAGCAGATATTAAATATGGCTATAATGCCCACGGGAATTATGTTCCAACTTCGTATGGGACAGACAGAATTAATTATGGTTATAATGCACATGGTGATTACGTTCCGACTTCTGTTGGTAATCAGCAAATCAGATACGGATACAATGCGCATGGTGATTATGTGCCAACGTCAATTGGCGGACAAAATATACAATATGGCTATAATGCCCACGGAGATTATGTCCCGACATCAGTCAACGGGCAACGTATTCAATATGGTTACAATGCTCATGGGGATTATGTTCCGACTTCAATTAACGGACAACGTGTACAGTACGGATATAACGCACATGGAAACTATGTTCCGACAAGCATAAAATAGGAGTAGTATTATGGATTTGATGACAATTCTATTTGGGGCAACCATCGTTGCAGACGTAATTGATGAATACGAAGCCGAATGTGATATTGAAGATGAGTATGATGATATTGATGATTATTTTGACGATGAAGACGAAGATTCCGATTATTAAACAAGCCCTCTGAAATTCAGAGAGCTTGTTTGCAACTTATTTAATCCTTTACCCTTTTACCCCTTTACCCTTCTTATTGGTTTTATCTGCAATCTTTAATGCATCAAACTTAGCCTGCATAGTCGGATTATTTTTCGTAAGTTTCTTTATGGTCAAATCCTCAAGCTTATTATTTGCAGTATTGAGATGTTTTTCTGAAAGTAAAAGAGATTCTTTAATATTTTGCAGATTTTTTATGGCTTTATCGATCCCTGAGATTGCGTCTTGGAATCTTACACCTGCATCTTTTACGTTTTTGACAAATCTGGTTTTAAAATCATCTAAATCTGCTTCAAAATTAGAAACATCGATATTCTGTTTCTTGATTCGTTCAAGCTCTTGTTTGTATTCTAAAGAGTGCATTGCTGCATCACGAAGCAAAGTAATTATCGGAATAAAGAACTGAGGACGAATGACGTACATCTTTTCGTATTTATAAGATACATCAACAATTCCGCTGTTATAAAGTTCGCTTTCAGGTTCAAGAAGTGAAACCAAAACTGCATATTCGCATTTCTTTTCTCTGCGGTCCTTATCTAATTCCTTAAAAAAGTCCTCGTTCTTTTTCTTTGTTGAAGTTGTATCAGCTTCGTTTTTCATCTCAAACATAATTGATACAAATTCATTTTTATCCTCATCATATGCTCTAAAGATATAATCCCCTTTACTGCCGCTTTTTGCGTCGTTGTCTTTTTCAAAATATACATTCTGAAAAGCTGTAGCTCGGAATCGATTAAACTCCGTTTCACAATGCTGTTCAAGACTTTCGCCTATCATTTTGGTTGATAATCTTGCTTTAAAGTCTTTGTACTGCTCAATTGTTTCGTCTTTGAGTTTTAATTCAATCTCATATTTTTCTTTGATAGAATTTTCTCTTATTTGACATTCTTTTTCGGTTAAAGCGTGTTCTGCTTTTAGTTTTTGAATATCATTTTCTTTTTCAGTAAGTTCTGCATTGAATTTTGATTCAAGATCCTTTAATTCAATCAATTTATCTTTTTCAAAAGACGAAAGTTGATTCTTTAAGTCGGCAATTTCTTTGTCTTTTTCTGCTTCGGTTTCTTTAACGGCAGATTTTGTAAGTAATTGGCTTTCTTTGATTTTTGCCTCAAGTTTTGCAATTTCAGCATCTTTTTTAGTCAGCTCATTGTTAAAATTGTTTTCAGCTTCAAGTTTAGCAACCTGAACGGCTTGTTCTTTTTCAGATTCAAAGAGTTGTTCTCTGCTTTGCAATTCTTTAGAGAATTCTTTATCTCTGACTTGTTTTAGAATAGCGGCATATCCTGCTTCATCAATTTCAAATACTTCGCCGCATTTTGGGCATCTTAATTCGTTCATAATCATTACCTCTTTTTTTGTTTCTTTGTTACTAATTTTAATTTGTTTTTTAATGTTTGTCATGTTTTTATCTCCTATATTTTTGTACATTCTATAAACTTTGGACTATCAGGGAGTTCCCTCCTATGCTCATGGGCATACCTGTAAATTTTTCTAAAGTATTCAATATAATCATTAGTTACAAATTGTTCGTTGCAATTTGTGCAATAAAATTGAATTGTGTGGTTTCCTGTTAGAATCGACCCACCGCACATATAAGGAATCAGAACTTCCTCTTTACCGCATATTGGACACCTTTCTTTTGGGAACTGCCCACTATTTAACCTGAAAGAACCAAGCCACATAATCGCAGCATCTAATGGCATCTTCTCTTTCAGTTCGGAGTCTTTTGTGTGAGAAAAAATCTCAGGATAGAACTCTCCGGTGTAATGAATTTTGTTTTTTGACGGAAGTTGGTTTTCAACTTCACTTTTTCTTTGCAGTTTAACCATTTTTACCTCCTTTGGTTACTGTTTGTTACTTATTAGAAAGTTTTTCTAATTTCTTTTCGGTTCTCTATGAGGCTTGAATGATTTAACACATATCCTTTTTAAAGAAAAAAGAAGAGGCTCATCGTTATGACGAGCCTCTTCTGTGTTAGTTAAGCAAAGTGAGTTACAACATGTTAAAGTAAAGGAGGAGTCTCATCATTCAAGCATTAGCACCTTTGGGGGTAAATATATCAGGCATTCTAACCTGTTTAACCTTACCCTCGGGTTGCTGTGTAGTCATCGGGCTTGTCCCTCGTACACTCTCTATGAGATTAGCATTATGTTAGAATATTCAATTTTCAATGTTTTTCTTATACTTACAGTATAAAATATAGGTATGTCAGATTTGGACACTTGGTTTTTTATTGTTCTAATCATCATAAATATCTTCAAGTTCATCCCAATAACAGAACAATAATAACCCAATAAACCATAAAGGCATTTTATCCTACTTTCTTTGGAGAATTAAAAAGATAATCAAAATCAGGTCTCATCTTTATAATTTCTCTTGCTTCAAGGCTGTCACGTGCAAAAATTGTTTCTCCGCATCTTTGACCGCCTTTGGTTCTGTATTCGCAATAGAATGGATACATTGACATTGTTTTCACCTCTTTTCTATTTCTTACATTCTAAGTATAATTTACTCCTGTGTCAGAAATGGACCTAGTGATTAAATTCTGTTTAAAGAATATTTTTTTAGAATTATATAAGGTTCCGGATATCTGAGTTTTCTGAATGCATCAGATTCTATCTGGCGAATCCTTTCTTTTGTTACTCCGAATAAATTTCCGATTTCCTGCAATGTTCTTCGTTTACCATCTTTTATTCCAAAACGCAGTGTGATAACATCCTGTTCCTTTAGTGTCAAAATGTAACCAAAGTTTTCAAAATTCTTCTTTGTTACTTCCATAAAAATTTTCCCTTTCACATTTTCATACATTTTTAGTATAAAATACCACTATGTTAAAAATGGACACAAAAAAGAAAATGTTTATAAAAAGATAATATAAGCTTAAAATATTGATATTTAGCAAAAATTTTATAATAAATTCCACCTTATTGTAAATAATTCTGTCTCTGTTATTTCCTGGTGAATACTTTCTGTCATTTGTGAAATTAATGTGTCTTTTTCATCATCTATTTTTGTTCTAGAATTATAGAATTCCATTTGTAATTTTCCTTGTTTTTTCTCTAAATCCCGAACTTCATTATAATATTTGAATTTTTCTTCTGGTTCAACAGCTTCCCTAGAGAGTTTCTTTTTCTCTTCAATCTCTTCTTCTATATCCTTCAAAGTTACAGACAGACTATTTTTTCTATCTTTTGCCCATTTTTCAATTTTGTCTATTTGATCATCAAAAAATTTAGCATTCCGTTTTTTTATACTTTTAATAGTACTGTCTTTTAGATTAGCCAAAATAAATGAGATTGATTCTTCCGATGGTTCATCATTAATACTCTCTTCTTTTGCATCAAGTAAAAACATTTTTTTGCAATTTTCTTCATCAATAATTTCACCGCTATCAGTATATCCTGCAAGCATTATAGCTTCTTCCGTTTCGAAAGACTTAACTGACAATTTTTGTACTGTCATCCAACCGGATTGTCCCACATAATTTTTTAATGTCGCAATATTTTTCTTACTATGACTATAGTCGAAAGAAAGTTCTTTTATCGGTAATGTTTTGTCTTTTGTATTTTCAATGATTTTTTTTGCAAGAGGATGTCCTATTCTATATGAATATGCGTTTTCAGTATCTTTACTTAATTTATATTTACCTAGTGGAATATTTATATCACTATATGGTTGTCGATTTATAGCAAATGTCATAATATCATCATCGAAAGTTGCATAATTTCTTAATTCATATTCCGTCAAATCCCAAAGTTCTTGTTCAAATCGGTCTAATAATTTAAAAGTGTTATCCTGACTGATTTTAAGTTTTTGTGCAACCTCTACATCAAAATTTTCTAACAATTTTTTTCTTGTGTCAGAAAGTTTAGCACCGATTTCTGTTTCTAATTGTTTTTGTAATTCATCAAACTCAAGTTCTATTTCTTTTTCTGAACGCCTGCTTCTAAGAATATCCGCAACTCTACGTTCAAAATCAATACCGGAAGCAGTTGCACCCAGAACTTCATCACTTGCGCCAAAAACACCATCAAATAATTTAAACTTTTCTTTTAATAGTTCATATACTCTTATGTCTGCAGCATTTTTCTTATTTAAAAAGTTAACAACTACAACATCATTTTTTTGTCCGTATCTGTGACAACGACCTATTCGTTGTTCTATTCTTTGTGGATTCCACGGTAAGTCATAATTTACAATCAAAGAACAAAACTGTAAATTAATACCTTCTGCAGCAGCTTCTGTTGCAATCATAATTTCAGCTTCATCTTTAAAATAATCAACTAGTGCAGCACGTTTGTCAGCAGTTTTTGACCCGGATATTTTATCTGTATCTTTGTTCTTGATAAGCCAATTATTGTAAATTTCTTTTGACTTTGCATCATTATTCGAACCGTTAAATAATACTAATTTCCCTGCATATTCTGTTGTTTCAAGAATATCTTTTATGTAATTCTGTGTCCTTGTTGATTCTGTAAATATTAATGCTTTTTTACTTCCACCATTTTTTGCATTTTCTTCAAAACCTTTATTCAAGGCAATAAGAAGTTTCTCACCTTTTGCATTTTTATCTGTTCGTTTTGCCAATTCATAGAGGTTTTGTAAAAATCTTTGTTCTTCTTTTATTTCTTCAATTTCTGTAGGAGAAAAATGTTTAGTTTTATCTTTTAGCTCATCTTCCTCATCAATTTCTTCTTCATCAACAAATTCATCACTTAATTCATCATAATTTTCAATATTGTCTTGTAGTTCAGCAATATATTCATTTTCTGCGTTTTCATTATTATCGATATATCCCTGAAGCTTTTGTGCCAGCCCACCAAGAGTTCCTGCAACAGCATAAGTGGAAGATGCCAATAAACGTCTTAAAATTAAATCCATTAATATTCTTTGGCTCTTTGGCAATGCATACAAGCGTTCTCGCTGCAGATATTCAGTCAATTTTTCATAAAGTTCATGTTCGGCATCAGTAGGATAGAATTCTTCTGTCAAAGCAATTCTGTTTGTGTATTTGATATATTCTAAAACCTGTTTTCTTAATGTTCTTTGACAGATTGCTGACAAACGTTTTTTTAAATCATCAAAATCAATATGTTCAATATTTCTGCAATATTGTGCCTTGAAACTTGTTAAGTCACCAAATGTATATTCATCAATAATACTTGTTAATCCATAAAGCTCCATAAGCGAATTTTGTAAAGGAGTTGCAGTTAATAAAATTTTATTTTTATCATATATTGCATTTTTAATTGCATTAGCTATTTTATTGGTTGGTTTATATACATTTCTTAAACGATGTGCTTCATCAATAACTACCAAGTCCCAATTTATTTTTTTGATGTATATATCTTTACTTCTGGCAAATTGATATGAACAAATTATTATCTGGTCTTGTTCAAAAGGATTAAAATTACCTTTATTTATTTCTGCATTGAAACTTTTTGCCTCCAATATTATTGACGGTAAAAAGAATTTTTCTTGGAGTTCTTGTTGCCATTGTTTTCTTAAAGCAGCAGGCATTATTATTAGAAGTTTTCTTTTTCTTTCTGCCCAATATTGTGAAATTACAATACCAGCTTCAATAGTTTTCCCTAAACCAACTTCATCGGCAAGTATTGCACCTTTAGAAAAAGGTGATTTAAAAGCGAACAATGCTGCATCTATTTGATGTGGGTTTAATTGCACTCTGGCATCAGATAAAGTACCCACAAATTTTTCAATAGTATCAGAAGAACATTTTTTCGTTAAATCATTTGCAAAATATTTAGCATGGTAATCTGTTTTCATAACGACTCCTAAATAATATTATTATATTATCATAAAATATCATTTTTTTCGTGATATACTATCCTCAATAGGAGTTTGTATTATGGATTTATTTATTAATTTAGTAATTGCTACTTTTGTCTTAATTGCACTATATGTTACTATTTATTATTTGCATAGAGTAAATAAGTCATATAGAGGAATATTAGTATCTATAGATAAGGTTTCTAAAGAACTCATAAGTTTACATAATAATCAGGGAAATGAAGATTTTTTACCACAAGCAAATAATATATTTGGCAATTATCCAAATTTATTAGAATCATGGAAAAACTATAAAAAACGTCTTGATAACAATGGTAAATATGCTCTAGTGCATTCCCGAGAGTTTTTTTCCAGAGAAAAATTGATTAGTTTAAATACAAAAAATAGAGATAGAATTAAAGCCTTACCAGGTCTACTTACTGCGTGGGGGTTATTGGGAACTTTTGTAGCAATATTATTAGGTTTAACTGGCATAGACCCCAATAATATTACCACAATAAATAATTTAGTACACGGTTTATATGCAAAATTTTCTTCTTCCATTGTTGCTCTAGGTTGCTCTATTTACTTTGTATTCCAAGAACGTGGTACATATTCTAAATTAGGAACAAGTTGCAATAATTTACAGCAAATTCTAGAAGAATTATTTCCTACTCTTTCCTCAAACGAAATCTTATCTAATATGGAATATAATATGGGCTTACAGGTGGATACTATGAACTCTTTAAGCCAATCTCTTGCACAAAATTCTTTAGAATCTATTCAAACAATGGTTAATATGTTTCGAGATACTTTAACGGAGGGAACAGCACAGCAATTTAAAGATATTACAGAAACCATCAATAATTTGGGTAATATGGTAAAAGAATTACAAGAAACACAAAATATGTTTTTAAATAGAATGGAAATAATGAACTCTAATTCTGAAACACTTTTAGGACAACATAAAGAACTTTTAGATTCTTTCTCAAAAACTCTTAACAAAATTAAAGACAAGGTTGGTATGTTTGAGGAGGCGATAGATAAGAGCAAAGAAGCATATAAAAGTTTATCAGAAGTAACAGGAGAAATTGCATATGCTAGTGAGCAATTTGTATCAATAGCTCCAGCTTTAGGAGAAAATAATGCTTCAATAAAACAATTAACACAGAATTTAAATGAATGTGTTGAATATTTTGATAATGTAACAAATGAGATTGCGGCTTCTAAATTAGATATCGTTATACATCAGTTCAAAGAAGGAATTCAAACATCTTTAACCGATATACAAAATGGGCTAAATGAAGACTTAAGTATTATAAAAGAAGGTTACGAATGGCATGACAAACAACTTAATAAACTTATAGAAACAGCTACAGAGAATATTGATAAAATACATTCTTCAATGAATGATTATACTGAAAAAACGAGTAATTTCCTTGCTAATTATGATGAATCTATAGCAAAAGCTATAAGTTATCTTAATACAAATATTCATACAATGGACAATTCGTTAAAAGATAATATTAAAACTTTAGAAAATAATTTCTCAGATTTAAATAAAACACTTGAAAATATTAATAATGGAGTATAACTATGGATGATGAAGAAAGAAATCAGCAGGAATTTGATTTTAATTCATCAATGACAGACTTGATGACATCTTTAATGGTTATTTTTGTTCTTTTGTTAGTAATTTTATTTAACAATATTGGAGAAAAAGGACAAAAAATAAGAGATAAAATGGTTGACGATTTAACAAATCAAAACCCTCAAACAGTTATAAATAATTCATTAAAAGATTTAAAAATTACTAAAAGTGAAGAAGATCCACTTTCCTTTATTGTTAATATAGATGAACAAAGTGGATTGAAATTTGAATCAAACAAATCAGATATAATGCCTCAAAGTAAACAAAAATTAAAAGATATGTATATCGAATTATTGGATTATGTCTGCAAACCAGAAAATAAGCAAAACATTGATTCTATACAAATTATAGGATATACTGATTCTCAACCTGTAAAAGCGGATCCTAAATTCGGTAATTTGAGCTTGAGCCAAGACCGAGCTCTTTCGGTTTTAAAATACGGGTTATATGTTGTCGGTCTTGATACTGAAAAAGGGACTTGCCTACAAGATTTAGCATCTATAAATGGAAGAGGAATGGCTGAACAGAAACCAACTTTTGCTGAAAGTAGAAGGGTAGAATTTAAAATTCGTTTGAAATCATATGAACAAGAAAAACATATAGGATTGTTTAATGGTAGTAGAAAAAAATAAATATGTTTCATTATTCACTAAATTTGTAAATAATTGCGATAGAATTTCTAATGATATACAAAAAAATGCTTCTGTTATTACAGGAAATGCTACGCAATTAGATTCATTATTAGAAGATTTTGATTTGGGATACATTAGAGTATTTTTACCTCCTAAAAATACTTTTCTCGAAAGTTGGAAACGTTGGCAAAAATATTTAGAAGTTAAAGATATTAATATTTTTTCAGAAAATGATATTTATAATTTAGCCTTTGATTATGATGTTTTAAATAGTGAAGAGTATTGGAAACTTCTAAAAAATAGTGAGTTTATAACAGAACCTATTCTCTTTGCATTAATAAGAAATTTGCACTATTATTGGACAGATATTAACAATTTTAAAACAGTTATTAATTCTTTAGGTCAATACTTAAAAAGCATAAACACTGATAAAAAACTAATTAATCGATGGAAAAAACAGCCAGAGTTAATATTAGGTTCATATAATATAAATTTAGAAAAAATATTACTAATGGCAATAAATAACAATATTATAAATCTCCCAACTATATATGAAAATAAATTGTATGAGAATGGTATTAATTTTATTGCTGGTGTTGATGAGGTTGGTAGAGGGCCTTTAAATGGGCCAGTTGGAAGTGCTTGTGTTGGCTTCAAACTCACTCTTTGA
>CALYTW010000048.1 GCA_945487905.1 uncultured cyanobacterium | reverse complement strand
ATTATGCCGGATAGCGAACAGATTTTGTTGACAGGTACGAAGTACCGAAAACAAAACTCTGTGAGCGTGAAGCAAATCCAAGACAGCGGATTTGCGGACGGCATTATGCCGGATAGCGAACAGATTTTGTTGACAGGTACGAAGTACCGAAAACAAATACTTATCATACATAGGCTTGTAGAAAATCTACAAGCCTTTTATTTTTACATTCCTTTGCAAACACTATGCGGTAAAACTTCTAATCCTTTTGCAAAAGATGAATTGAAACTAGTAGTTGAAAACAAAGTTCTAAAAGTTAAGAAAGCTAAAATAAAAGGACAGGCTGAAACCTGCCTGCCCTTTTAAAATATATTTCAAGCAGCTATTACTTATCATCTAACGCTGCTACGCCGGGAAGAACTTTTCCTTCGATAAATTCCAAAGAAGCTCCTCCGCCTGTTGAAACGTGAGTAAAATCTTCTGCTTTAAAGAATTTCTTAGCAGCAGAAACTGAATCGCCACCGCCGATTACAGAAGTTGCACCGTTCTTAGTTGCTTCTACAACGGCAGACAATACAGCTTTTGTACCTTCTGCAAACTTAGGATTTTCAAAAGCACCTACAGGACCGTTCATCAAGATTGTTTTTGATGACTTGATTACATCAGCAAAAGCTTTTCTGGATTCTTCGCCTGCATCTACACCTTCAAATCCGTCAGGAATTTCATTAATTTTAACGAACTTGTTAGTTCCGTTCCCTGAAAAATCATCAGTAACCAAAACATCAGTTGCCATAACGAGTTTAACACCCTTTGCCTGAGCTTTTGCTTCAATAGCTTTAGCGACTTCCAATTGATCATCTTCGCAAATTGAAGTGCCTATTTTACCACCGTTGGCTTTAACGAATGTATATGCCATACCTCCGCCAATAATCATATTGTCAACTTTGTCAAGCAAGTTTTCCAAAACTCCGATTTTAGAAGAAACTTTTGCACCGCCTACGATTGCCGTAAAGGGTCTTGTAGGATTGTCAAGAGCTTGAGACAAGCATCTGATTTCTTTTTCCATCAACAAACCAGAAACAGCTGGCTTAACAACTTTTGCTAATTTAGCTGTTGAAGTGTGGTTTCTGTGAGCTGCACCGAATGCATCATTAACATAGAAATCGCCGTACTGTGCGAGTTCGTTTGCAAAAGTCATATCATCATCTTTAGCTTCTTCAGCTTTGTAATAACGAATATTTTCCAATAATGCAATTTGACCGTCTGCAAGCTTTTCAACATAAGAAGCCATTTCTTCAACGGACGGAATAAATACGATTTCCTGACCAAAAACTTTAGCCATATATTTAGCAACAGGCGCTAAAGTAAATTCAGGATTTTTTTCTCCTTTTGGTCTGCCCAAGTGAGCCATAAGAATAACCTTTGCACCTTTTTCAGTTAAATAATTAACCGTAGGAACTATTGCTTGAATACGGGTATCGTCTGTAACATTTTTGTTTTCATCAAGAGGCACATTTACATCTACACGTACCAAAGCACGTTTACCCCTGATGTCGCCTAAATCTTTAATTGATTTTTTCATAATTATCTCTTCCTTTCTTTTAACGATAATTTAATTATATCAAAAAAAAAGTTTTTTCTTCAGGTTTTTCAAGAGCAACCTTCTCTTTTGCAAGTTTGAATTCTTTTATTGCATTTACAATATCTGCAGCGTTATATTCAGTTTGCAGTTCGCCTTTTTTCATTTAAGCCGGCTCAAACATATTTAATTTGAACTCTTTTGCCGGTTTTCATAACAACTTATTAGCATGTATTTTCTTAGGCACAAGCAGTTGCCTTGAGAAATCATCTCAATCATTAACTTTTCATCATTCTAAAAACTTTTTGCATTAACTGAGTAGTTTGTTGTTTATAAATTTACAAAGCAAAATAAAAGGGTGCTAATGCACCCTGAAAATCCAACTATCACAAATCAATATATTATAAAAATTCTCTCTTCTTATCAGAAGCCAAAGCTTCTCCCAAAATTATTACAGAGGTTTGTTCCACAAAGACTCAGTGAATTTGCTCTGAACAGCACTGTTTTCAACTGATAAAGAAACATTGCTCGGAGTGAAAATAAATACCATATCACTGATTTTTTGAGCCATACCGTTCAATGCATGAGCGGCACCACAAACAAAATCAATAGTTCTTTGAGATTGTTCTTTATCAAGCAAGTCTAAGTGTAAAATAACCGTTTTCTTTTCAATCAACTTTTTAACAATTTGTGTTGATTCGCTGAAAGCTCTTGGTTCAACAACAGTTACTTCGCCTGATTTATATGAATTCGGATGGCTTACAACTTTTGATTCTCTTTCAAAAGAGCGTTCAGGTTTAGAAACCTTTGTTCCATACATTGCATCAAGAGCCAATGTGCCGTCAACTTCGTCGGAATATACATCATCCGTTTCATTTCCGAAATCAAACGCACCTTCTCCTTGATCATCGTTAAAACTACGTGTTAAAAAATTTACAAAACCCTTAAATCCTTCTGATAATGCCATTTCTCCTCCAATATATTTTACTTAAACAACTTTCTTCCTATTCTAATCATCGTTGCGCCTTCGCTTACCGCAAATTTATAGTCATCACTCATTCCCATCGATAACTCCAGAAGTTTTACATCGAATTTTTTTTCTAAATCATCTCTGAAAGTTCGTATGTCTTTAAAAAGTCTTCTCAAAACCGTTTCACTTTCTCCGAACGGAGCTATATTCATAAGCCCGCATACGTTTAAGCCTTTCAATTTTTTAATTTCCGAAAACTCGTTGAGAAGTTTTTCTTTTGAGTACCCGAATTTTTGTTCTTCTCCCGCATTGTTAACCTGAAGCAGGATATTTATTTTCCTGCCGTTATCTTCAGCTGACTTTGAGAGGATTTCCGCAAGTTTCAAGGAATCAACCGATTGTATATAATCAAAGTACTTTACAATCTTTACCGCCTTGTTTGTCTGCAAATGCCCGATAAAATGAAAGGTCGAATTTTTCCTAATTTCATCCTGAAGATTTTCTATCTTACGAATTGCATCCAAAGCTCTTGATTCGCCGAAATCTCTAAGTCCTGCTTCATATCCTGCGGTAATTGCATCTAATCCGTAGTACTTTGTGACTCCTATTATTCTTGGTTTACAAGGTGCAATATTTTGCTTGATAGTTTGAAGATTACGTCTCACCAGTTCGCCGTCAATCCGAACATCCGTTCCCCATAGATTTTGCGAAACAAATTGACTTTCCGTTTTGTGATTGTCAGCCTGCCCGTTTACTTGAGCCATTTCCCTCAACCTCTTCTGTATTATATAATAGTTTTCATGTACAGTACAAATCCTGAAATGTAACAGTTTTTCCGAATCATGTCATCATGCTGAAACCCATGATTTGCATGGATTTCGACCCTGTAGCAAATATTAAGTTTTGTTAAGTTTTGCATGTTTTATTAAGAACTTGACATGATTTTTCATGTTTCGGGCATGCCGAAGGCATGCCCTTTTACATATTAAAAATTAATCATGTTAACTGCCGAGATATGCAAGAGTTTCCAATACTGAACTTGCTGTTGAAAATACTCTTGAGTTCATTTGAATCATTCTTTGTGCAGTAATCATAGTAGAAAGCTCGTTAGCAATATCTACATTAGATTCTTCATAACCGCCGGATTCTATTGAACCAATAGACATTTCTCCTGCAATACCGTAATATATTTGCCCTACATCCGGCCCCCATTCCCAGAGGTTGTTACTTGCCGATATCAACCCGCTTTCATTTACCATTGTTGCCAATTCCAACGCAAAACAAGAATTTGCAATGGAAGAACCTGTTGCGGTTACATCGCTTCCGGTAATATTAACACCTTCTTTTGTTGTATATCTCCACTGCAACGTATTTGCATTATCGACAAATTGTGTTAGTACAGAACCGTCGTTATATGTAGCTATTAAAATACCGTTTTCATCGATGCTTGTACTTTTTAATGAAATGGCATCCGTATCATTGTAGTTAACCATATCGTAAATTGAAACCGTTTCATTAAGAATATACGAAGTTGAATTTGTATCACTCAAACCTGTTTCACCAAGGAAGTTGCTTGTCGTAGTTTCAGGTAAAAATACAGGCGATTCTGTCCCCGTATAAGAAATAGTACCGTCGCCGTTATCTACAAATTGGAATTGAGCAGCCGTAATGCCTTCAGCAGATAAGGCCCTATTAAAATCAGAAATTATTTGAGATACGGTTTTTTCGGCAGCAGGAGTTGTTGCATCTCCAACTGGCAATACTACATCTGTTGTTCCTATTCGGACTCCTACCTGACCGTGTGTAATACTTGCATTATTCAATTCGGCAAGAGTTTTATCTCCCAAATTTTCATCCCCTGTTACTTTTGCAACCATATTGGTAGGAATTTTTACCGTATCCTCCGAGCCTGCATTTGAATATACAGACTTTGCACCTGCGACTTTCATACCGTTTTGAGTACAAAGATTTCCGTCAGAATCAAGAATAAATACACCGTCCCTTGTGAAATAACTTGCTCCGTTGGAATCTTTTACAACATAAAATCCTGTGCCTGAAATCATTGTATCAAGGTCTCTGCCTGTGGGAACGAATGTCCCCTGCGTAAAGTTTCTGGTAATACCTCCGACTTTTACACCTAAACCTATCTGCATAGGATTTGTACCACCGCCGTCTTTTGTTGCGGCACTACCGTATGAAAGATTCTTTGAATACAGTGTTTCAAAAGTCATGTTCGCGGTTTTGTAAGCTGTCGTATTAATATTGGCTACGTTATTAGCGACGACATTAATTTGTGATTGACCGGCATTGATACCGGTTCCTGCTGTGTGTAATGCTTGTGACATTTTTCCTCCCGTTTTTTATAATTAGGTCTGGTCATTTGTTCCTGTTAAACTGTTATCTTTAACATTCAGAATGTAAGAAATTGAATAATATTTATCTCCTACTTTTATTTTGCCTGTTCCGTCCTCAAAGCTTGCTTCTGATACAGTCCCGCTAATTGTCTTAACTCCTGCTGGATCATCAGGGTCTTTTAATGTTACCTCTTTGCCTATAAGAGCAAGCGTTTGCGTAATTTCTGAATTTATTGTCATATCGTTATAAATTGATGAGATATATTCCATACAATTACTCAAGCCTTTATTCATATTTGCCATTTGTTCCAATGACGAATATTGAGCCAGCTGAGACAGCCATGCCGTATTATCAGTCGGTTCTGTCGGATCTTGATTTTGAAGCTGCTTCAGCATCAATGTTAAGAACATATTGCTATCATTAGAATTCTCAAGCGAATTACTTGTTGTGTTTTGTTTGTTTTCTTGTACTTTGTAGAATGCAGTTTGATTTTGCATTGCAGTTATTTCGTTTGTTACTGACATAACCTTCTCCCTTTATTTATACCTTACCATTTTCATTTTTCAGATTTTCCGCTACTATTTTTTCAAACAGCCCCTTTTCCTTTTCTTCACGCTGCTGTCTGGATTGCTGATGCTTATTTCCAGAGTTTTCCTGCTCGGTCCAATCTTGATTATATGAACTCTCTTCCGTTTCGGATATTTTTACGGATATATTATCTACACCTACGCCTTGAGTCAAAAGGCTTTCTTTTAAACCGTCAAGCCCCTTCATAAGTATATCTCTTGCTTCATTTGTCGTAACCGTAAATTGTGCGGATAAACCTTCTTTTGTATTTATAATCTGCAAATCAACTTTACCCAGCGATTCGGGATTCAAAACAATTCTTAAAGAAGATGCGGATTTTAGAGAATTCATTTGTTTTGTAATTTGCTCTATTATTTTTTCAGGTGTAATTTCCGCCTTTACGGTTTGCGAATTATTCGGTGCCATTGTTTTTTCAAAAGCAATATCTGCTTTTTCCAATGAATGATTAAGCAGTACTTTCATACCGAATTCTTCCGGAGACTGTTGACCGCTCATCATATTTTCGCTTGAAGATTCTCCTTCAAAAGCTTCTATATTAAGCTCATCAAGCATATCTTTGTCAATACCGGTTCTTGAAGCATCATCATTATCTTCCTCGTCCGATATAATTTCATCGGTTTTAGTTGCAATTGAATACATTTTTTCATCTTCAATTTCTATATCCTGAACTGAGCTGTTATCAATGCTGATTTCCGTTTCGGCATTATTTCCCGTCAAATCTTGACCGTCAATCACAATACCAAGTGCTGTTGCAGACTTAATATTGTTTATGGTTTCCTCAATATCCTTTGACAATGTTGAATCCAGAGGTTTTTCCATATTTACCTCATCTGAAGGTTGCATCAAAATATCAGTAAAGTTTAATATTAATGCTGTTATATCCCCGTCATTAAGTGATTCTTTTGAATCTCCCAATGTAGAAGGTTGATTGTTTAACAATGCTGAATCATAAATTTTATCAAAAGCATTTTCAAGTTCACCTGCCAAATTTTCATCTGCCAATCCAAAACCTGACGATGAATGTTTTATTGACTGTCCTGACATAAATGAAATATCTGTATTTTTAATTACTGCCTGTGTCATTCTATATTAAACCTTGATGTTGTAATATCATCTGTTTCTTTAACTTCCATTGCAAGAAAATCTTTGTAATATTGTTCTTCCTGTTTTTCTTTAAGCTTTTTAAGAACCTCGACCTTTTTGTGTGCTTCTCTCACTTCTTCCTGTTTTTTTTCAAGAATGGCTTTAGTATTTGCTATAATTCTTTTCTGATTTGTCTCATCGACCACCAGTTTTAGACCATAGTCCCGATGCCCTTCTACCTGAGGAATATCAAATACATCCTGATTGTATAATTCGTCCATTTCTTCGCTGTTTCGCCGTTGTGCATTGATAATGCCGTTCAATTTTGCAATTTGCTCGTTCAAAACAGCCAGTATTTTTGCCGCTTCAATACGCCGTTTTTCAAGTTCATTTTCACGCATATCAAGCACGACCTGTAATCGAAACTTGAATTTTTTCAATTTTCCTCTCCGTAGATTGTCTGATTAAGACAGCGCACCATGCACCTCTCTAAATTTAACCTAT
The DNA here is from genome assembly GCA_945487905.1 of uncultured cyanobacterium. Taxonomy (GTDB): domain Bacteria; phylum Cyanobacteriota; class Vampirovibrionia; order Gastranaerophilales; family Gastranaerophilaceae; genus CAG-196. The sequence continues at coordinate 4,911 of CALYTW010000048.1, read as the reverse complement.
TACTGCATGTTTCCCATCATATATTTGGTTGAATTTTGTAATATATCTTTACAAAAACTGTTTTTCATAGCAACTTTTTCAATTTATAAAACTTTATATTAATATATAGAAATGTGTGAAAGGTAATTTATGTCTAATTCTCTTAATTGTACTTGTCAACAACCTTGTTATTCAGGTATAACAATCAATATAACGAATCCTTCAACGACGTTTCCTCCGGCTCCGAATGTACAGAATCAGAGTGGCGATATTTGTACAGCTAATCCGAATCAAAAACAAATTTCATATATAAACCGAGGCGAATATCTTGAGCCTGTTAATAACGGATATATAAACAGCGAAAATAACAGCGCTATACAGAACAACAGTAATGAACTTAGTACTAATCCGCAAAATTATCCGTACCCAATTGTTTACCCTAGAGAATACTATATAAACAATTATAATGGTGTTTTAGATGATGGCAACAGCGCAAAAGACGATTCAATAAATAACGCTTCGGATAAATACGCAGAAAAAAGCTACACAGAAACGTCAAAAGAACTTATTGAAGAACTTGACCGAAGAAATACGGAACAGAAAGAACTTGAAAAAAACGGCAAAAAGACTAAAATTGTTTCTTTAACAAACGAATATATAATGTCGCTTGAAAATTATTTGAATAATCCGAACACTGATATAAGATTAATGGCTTCAAAAGAAATCCTGACAAGATTAGATGAAGACAGAAGCCGGTATGATGATGCCGCATTGAATGCATTGTTAAACAAAATGCTTCAAGATCCCAACAAGCTAATAAGAATAGCAGCAATGAGCGCATTCTCATCAGAACTTGCAAGCGGAAACGATTATACGGTACAGCTGTTAAACCAAATACAGCAGAATCCGAATTCTGACCCTGAAGATGTTCTGGAAGCATCACAAATTCTATTAAAGCGCTCAGCTTCTACAGAAGTAAGATATACACCTGTAGTACAAGACCAGAAAGTTGAAGAAACACAAGAATGAGAATGGTAACAAAAATAGCTTGCAGAACATTAGGCGCAGCTGGAATGACGCTAGCCTGTGTTGATTCGGCTAAAGTTGCAAAACAGTTTTCCGAAATAGGCTCAGACCATTCTCAAGAACATTATCTCGAAAAAGCATATTACAAAACACGAACGCTGGACAAAGTAAGTCCGGCAGATAATGCACTTAGGGAAAAGGCTTTTGAAATACATTCCAAGAACCCCATACCTTCATTTCTAGGGAAAATTAAAGGCGGATTTCAGGGGTTTATGTACGGGATGTCAAATTATCTTCCCGTAATTGCCTGCTCTGCTCTTGCTATTTTAGGCAAAAACATTGTTGCTAAAGCCGGAGTCGTAGGGCTTGGCTGTATTGCCGTTTACAAAGTTTTGCGAAACGGTCTTGGTGTTGGCAAAAATAACCCAATGACCTAGGTTTGTCTAAACTGCACAAGCTTTTTTGTCGGTTTCAGGGCATCCTTAACGACAGCAGTTGCCTTACTGCTTGTTTTCATACCACTGTCGTTAACCTGCTTTTTTTGTGATTTTAAAAGATTTGTGTTTTCCACCAGTATTGGCGCAATGAAGAACATTGACAGTACTGATCCGCAGATACCCAGAACTCCTGCATGCGACCACGAGGAGGTATAAATTCTGGCAATAGCCGTCGTTAAACCGCCCGCTGCAATTGAGGTAGTCGCAGCATTAATCAGTGCAACTTGAGACCTAGTTTTCTCCTGAGATGATTTTTGCGTTTTGTTTGCAGACCCTCTGAATCCCACCCGAGGGCTGAAGGCACTTACAGGTTGAATCATCTTCACACACTTTCTTTTTATACTCCTGTATTCTAACGTAAAAGAAAGGCTCTGTAAAGGGGTATTTCCTAATACTAAAGTATAATCTTTTAAGTGTAAAATGTACGCTATTATTGAATTTTCAACCCTGTCTGCATAATCAAAGTTTCTGTTCTGACGGTACAAAAATTTGTGCTAAAATAAAGAAATTAAAAGGAGAAAACAGTTATGAATTGTAAAAATATCGGATTTATAGGTTCGGGAAAAATGGCAGGAGCTATTATAAGAGGTTTGTTATCAAACGGCTTCTCAAAACCGGAGAACCTTACGGCTACGCAAGCGGAAAAAGAAGGCATTGAAGAAAAATCCAAATCTCTAGGCGGAGTAAATGTAATTTTGGATAATACAGAGCTGGTTAAAATATCTGATGTTATTTTTATTGCTGTTAAACCTAATCAAGTTATAGATGTACTTGAAGAAATCAAACCTTTTGTAACTCCTGAAAAATTGATTATTTCAATTGCCGCCGGAATAAATATAAATAAACTTGAATCCGGCTTGCCGAAAGGGACAAAGGTTATTCGTGTTATGCCTAATACACCTGCTCTTGTTGGAGAAGGAATGAGCGGAATATTTGGAGGAATCGGTGTTAATGAAGATGATATAAACTTTGTTAAGAATCTTCTTTCCACAATAGGCAAGTGTATTATTGTTGATAATGAATCACAAATGGATATAGTTACGGCGATTTCCGGTTCAGGGCCGGCATTCTTCTATAAAGTAATGAACGATATTGCCCGTGCAGGAGAAAAGCTCGGATTGGATTATGAAAAAGCCCTGATGCTGAGCATTCAAACGGCTATAGGTTCGGCAAAAATGGCTATGAATCGTGAAGTCAGCATGGAAACTCTTATTTCAAATGTAGCGACGAAAGGCGGTTGTACAAGAGTCGGTGTCGACGTTATGGAAGGAGTAAATCATGGGGTAAATCATGGGGTAAATACCGAGCAGATTTTTTATGATGTTATAAAGTCAACAACAGAAAAAGCACACGAACTTGGCAAATAAACTTTACGTAGATTTACAAACCATTGTTTTTTTTACATATTAACTTTAAAATCAGGTAACAGAATTAACAGAGGTCAAGAGATGATATTACCGGTGTCCTGTTTTGGTATAAGCGGGCGTATTCCAAACAACACAAGCAAAAAGAATGTACAAACAGTGCATTGCACCGGCATGCAGAATTATGCAGTTAAATTTGATTCTTTGACATTCAGCGCAGGTTCTAATATTGCAAGATTTTCTCAAGTTGACGAAACCTTATACAGAGGCGCTCGCCCTGAACCAAACCAAATGACCGAATTAAAAGAACTTGGCATTGACACAATAATAGATTTTACAACCGAACGATTCAAACAGCCCGGGTACAGTGAAGCAGAGCAGGCAGAACTTTTAGGCATTAAACACTGCCGAATACCGCTGGTTTCCTGTGAAAATCCGTCGGATGAAGATATAAATAAGTTTTTTGAAATAATACAAAATGCAAAGAAAAACCGTCAAAAAGTTTTTATTCATTGTCTTGAAGGACGTGACAGAACCGGACTTTTTACCGAATTATATAAAATTAAATTCGGGCTTTCCGATGCTCAAACCAGCATTAATAACCTGATTAAGAACAGATATAATTTTTCTGAAAATCCGCTTGCGATTAATTTTATAAAAGAATTCTCGCAAACAAGAGCTTTTAAGCGTTAATTTTTACGGCAGATACAGGCGGAGGCTGAATATAAAGAGGTTTGAGGTTTCCCCAATCCGTATTCACACCTAAATTAATTTTATCAATTGCAATTTTAGCAAGGATTTCTCCGAGCTGATAATCTCCTGACTGGTATGAAACAACCTCACTGTTAAGCTCTTTGAATCTTTTTAACAAGCTGTTATCAGTGACCACTTTTTTGCCTGCAACAATTTTGTCGACATCTTCAAGCTCGATTGCACCCTTAATCTCTTTATCAAACAAGTATGCTTTATTTTTTCTGGCATCAAGAGCAACTATATTACTACCGTTATTAATTTTCGAAAGAATTTCGAGCGAAGAAACTCCGACAAGACCGATATTTAACTGCTGTGCCAACATTCTTGCCACGGTCGTACATGCCCTGATACCGGTAAAACTCCCCGGGCCTATATCCGTTGCAATATATTCCAAATCAGCAGGAGTCATATCGTTATTTTTTAAAATATCAGCTATTGTAGAAATTAAATATGCGGAGTGGTAATTTTCTTCCGTCGAAACAATAATTCTGTTAACAAACTCTTTGTTGTTAAACAAAGTCACATAAGTTTTATCAAGACAGGTATCAAAAGCAAGTATTTTCAATTTTTAAGTCCTTCTATAACATAATTGTTTTTATTTCCGACTGACTCAAATTCATAGATTCTTGTATCGTCATCATCATAGGTCACATTTATTTCAATTCTTTCAAACGGAAGTTCGCCCTGAGAAAACTCTGCCCACTCGACGAAGGTTATTTTTTTCCCCTCGGAGTATTCCCGTAGTTCTTCAGTGATTGTGGATATGCCTGCATTTTCAAGCCTGTACAGATCAAAATGGTAAACCGGAATTGAGGCACTGTGATATTCATTCAATATTACAAAACTCGGACTTGTAACTTTTTCTTTAACTCCCAGTGACTCTGCCACGAGTCTTACAAAAGCTGTTTTTCCGGCTCCGATTTCGCCGTAAAGATTTACAAAACAACCATTATCCTTAACAAGATTGGCAAATTTAACTGCAAGCTGTTTTGTATCTTCTATTTCAGCACATTTTTGTACAAATTTATTTTCCATATAAATATTGTATCACAAGCAAGAAAAAAGCCGCTTCGTTGCGGCGTTAACTCTCGTTAGATAAAGGAGTGGAGGAGAAAATAAAGAAAAGAGATTATATTATCTTTATGCCACAACATATATATTATATAACACGTATATAACAATATTTTTACAATTCTTTACATTTATCCTTTTATTTGCCCTTTTATTTTCCCCCCCAACCCACCCAAATCCTTTACACCCATGTCATTCCACCTCTTAACAAAAAAAATATT
>CALYTW010000047.1 GCA_945487905.1 uncultured cyanobacterium | reverse complement strand
CATATATATAAAGTATATAACTTTAAGAAAATTGACTATTTTTAGAGAAAATTTTCTAAAATGTTACAAAACTTAATAAAATAGACAAATGGGTAAAGGGGTAAAATGAAAGGTAAAAATGCGTAAATATTATGAATTGTAAATACGAATTTTCATGGATTGCCATGAGGCTAAAACCATTGTAAAATCTGCTCATATGATATGAGGTAAACTGTGCAAAATGCTGAGATTGGAAACATGAAACGTCGATTAGATTTGTGGGTTGGTAATGACGGATATGTAGATTTTATGGCTATTTTGCACTGAAAAAAGGTATGAGAACGGGATTAATCATTAGAAAAATGATAGTTTACATATATGGCATGAAGGTGGTTTTGGTTCATATTGGAATATTGAAACAAGTCTTAGGAAATTTAATAAACAAGTACATAGTTAAGTTGTTGTTTATCATTTAAAGTTTAAAGGTCGCCTTTAAAATGGCGACCTTTTTAAATTGTTAGCTAAACTTCATTCAAAGCAATTGCAATTTCTTTTTCTGACGAGCCTTTGTAGTTAATTTTTCCAGATGTTACCGGCTGTTTGTATACTGCAGAATTAATCGAATGCGAATCAACAATAACGGAAGGCGGTAAAATTGACCATTTGTAGTGGGCTTTTGACATTCGGCTGAAGAATTTTTCTATCCATTCAATCTTTTGTTCTTTGGAAATTTTATGCTCTTTTTCGTATATAAATTCAGCTTGGATTAAATCATTATATTCTTCGTTTTTATTTTCGATTCGCCAAATAATTTCGTCCAAGAATTCATAAGGCATTAGTGCATCTTCAGCATTCAAAGTTTTTAAAGTCCTAGGATCAATGGCAAGTTCTGCTCCGGGTTTTTTGAGTATAACGGATTCAGGAATTGCATTTTTTTCGGTTCTGTTTTTATTTAGCCATCTTGCGAGCGCAAAAAGTTTTGTCTTTGTAACATCAGCAATCGGTGCAAATCCGCCGGACATATCCCCGTTAATTGTCGCATATCCCATATATGCTTCGGATTTATCGGATGTTGAAATCGGTATACAGCTTGGAAATTCGTTGCTAATACACCACAGATATGTTGCTCTCGCTCTTGCCTGAATATTATCCGGTGTAAAGGATTTTTTGTATCTGTCATTCCAATTCGTTTCTATTCTTTCAAAAAGCGGATTCAGACAGTCTGTTGTTGTTTCAAAAACAGTCTTTATCGGAATTTCTTCAAAATTTATTCCCAAATTATCAGCAAGTTCTTTTGCATCGGATTTGCTTTCGGAACTTGTCAATTTTGAAGGCATAGAAATCCCGTATACATTTTCTTTTCCCAATGCATCTGTAAGTAAAACTGCACAAACGGTTGAATCCAGACCGCCGGAAAGACCGAGTACGGCTCGTTTTAGTCCGCATTTTTTAAAATAATCTTTAATTCCTTGAATAATTGTTTTGTAAGTTCTTTCCAAATCATTTTCGTAGTCAAGAGAAAAACTGTCCCGCAAAACATTGTCCGAACCTTTCGGAAGGGATGCAATTTGTCCTTCATTTGTAAGCGGGTTTAGAATGATAAAATCTTCTTCAAAAGATTTAGCTCGTGCAAACACTTTTCCATCCGCTCCTACACTCCTGCTTGCGCCGTCAAAGGACAGGTTATCCGTTGCACCGGCGGAATTAACATAAATAATAGGCAATTTAACTGTTTTTGCAATTGATGCAATTGCATTTTGCAATTTTTCTTCTTTTCCTGCTTTTGAAGCAGTAGAGTGGCAAATTATAATAACGTCAGCCACTTTGTTTTTAAAATTGTTAATAAAATCGTTTTCCAAAGGATTGAAAACAGAGATTGCGTACTTAATTCCGTTAAGTGAATATATTTCATTGTTTTTAATAAACTTATCAATTTTTCCGTCTTTCAAAATGGCAATTGAATTCTGCCCGGTATTATCTATTTCTCCTATAATAACAGTTGTTTTGGAAGTCAGTTTCGCAAGACCATTAAGCCATTTAAGGTTTTCTTTGTGCAAAAACGGAAACCTTTCAAGTGTATTTTCAAGAGAATATCCAATTAGTGAATTATTAGGAAAAATTACCAAATCAAGTCCTTTTTTTTCTGCAAGTTTGATATATTTTGCAATCTTTTTTGTATTTTCGCTCAAATTTCCGGCTGTAGAATTGATTTGAGCTATTCCAACGCTATTACTCATTTGGTCCTCCGTTTTTAAGATAATTTTTGTATTTTTTTATACAGCTCTTTAATCTCACTGTTGTAGTTTTTAGGTATAACTATTCTAATTCTTGCATTCAATACTCCAAATCCGTTTCCGTCAGGAAGTCCAAGTCCTTTTAATCTTAAAGTTTGACCGCTTGAAACCCCTTCAGGAATTTTGATGTTAATTTTTCCATGTAGAGTTGCAATATCCTTTTGGCAGCCTAAAACAGCTTCCGGCGGAGTAATTTCGACTTCTTTTGTTAAATTGCTTCCTTCAATTTCGTATTCACTGTCTTTATAGTGAACAACAAGGTACAAATCTCCTTTTCTTCCTCTGCCGTCTGATTTTCCCTCGCCTTTGAGTCTTATTTTTGCTCCTTCGTGGAGATTTTTAGGAAGGTTAACTTTAACGGTTTTAGCTTCGGAGTGTATGCCTGTACCTCCGCAATGCGAGCAATAACCGTTGCCGTTGCAGTAACCGCATTTATCCATCTCGGTATATGTTACCGAAACAGGCTTTTTGCTGAAAATTTCTTGTGCGGTAAGATTAAGAGTTTTTGTGATATCCAAATCTTCTTTTGCGGATGCTCTTGATGAAGAAGCTGTTCTGCCCATATTTTCAAAACCGCCCATTCCCTGTGAAAAATCAAATCCGCCAAATCCTCTGCCGGATGTTCGGGAATTCCCCGACATCATATCTCCGAAAAGCGAAGCAAAAAAGTCCGAAAATCCTCCACCACCGAAATCAAAGCTTTGTGCGCCTCCTTGATTAAAGTTAAAGCTAAAGTTCTCAAAACCCGGCGGTGGTGTATAGTCAGCTCCGCCCTGCCAGCTTGAACCAAGACTGTCATATCTTTGACGTTTAGCTTTGTCGCCAAGCACTTCATAGGCTTCGTTTATGTCTTTAAATTTTTCTTCGGCTTCTTTTGTTTTATTAACATCAGGATGATATTTTCGTGCAAGCTTTCTGTATGCGGATTTGATTTCCGCTTCGGTTGCATCACGTTTTACACCCAGTGTTTCATAATAATCTTTATATTTCATAATATCTTTCCTTACATATAAATATTAATACAAAAAATTACAATTCTTAATAAAGTTAATATTTTCTTAATTATAAATAAGCGGTTTTTAACTTTGTGATAAAATACATGAGGAATATTTTAAGGATACTAATTATGGATTTTAAAAAAATATTGTTTAAAACGAGTTCTGTTGACGTAGAGAAGGCGCTTCCTGACGGAGTAATATTCTGTACAAAAGACGGAAAAATAGAATGGGTTAATGACAAGGTGGCTGAAATTTTTGAAACATCAAAAATGAATCTTAAAACATCAAATATTTCGGCATTTATAGAAAATGCGCTGAATTTGATATCAAATGCTTTAGTATATGACAAGGCTGTAATTGCCAAACTTGTTGACCGAGAAGTGTATTTTGATATGACGGTTAAGGAAACCGAAGAAGGATATGCATTAGATTTCAGAGATATTAATATCAATGAAAGTGCAGATGATATTTTAGAGGAGCCTGTTAACAGGAATAAAAATGATTTTCTGGTAAAACTTGCGAATGATTTTAAATCTCCGCTTCAATCAATTATCGGTTTTTCTCAAGCAATGGCTGACGGTTTGGGCGGTAATATGACCGACCAGCAGGAAAAATATATAAGAATAATCAAAAAAAATTCTTCCGATTTAATGTATTTTACCGAAAAACTCCTTGAACTTTCCAAAACGGAAAATGCTCAAGAATCTTTTGAAAAGAAAACTTTTGATGTTTTGAATTTGGTAAATTCCGTAGCCAGATATAATTCTCAATTGTCTTCGGATAAAGAAGTACGTTGGAATGTTACAATAGCAGAGAGTATGAAAAATACTATAGTTTCAAATGAGTCATATTTGAGAAGTATTCTTCAGAATATTTCAGAAGTAATACTTCGTTCCGTAGAAATGGGTGAAATTACCATAAATATTTCGGTTCCAGACGAAGACATTTTGGCTTCAAAATCGTTATTGTCAGGAAATTACATAATGATATCGATAAAAGGAAGCTCTTTGCTTCTTTCTGAAAATGACCTGGAATCAATGTTCAATCCGTACGCAATAATTGATTCATCTAACAGAAAAAATCTTTTACGTGCCATGACGCTTGCAAGTGTAAAAAATCTTGTAAAAACTTTGCACGGAGTTGTCTGGGTAGAATCAAAGATACTTAAAAACACAAGCTTTAATGTGATTATTCCGGCAGAATAATTACAAAATTCCGAAGGAGCAGAGTTTGAGCAAAGTTGAATTAAAAAATCTTGTAAAAAGTTATAACGGGAAACAGAATATAATAAACGGTATAAGTCTCGAAATAAAAGACAAGGAATTTATCGTTCTTGTAGGTTCGTCAGGATGCGGTAAATCTACAATACTTAGGCTAATATCAGGATTAGAAGATATAACTTCTGGCGAAATTTTAATTGATGACAAAATTGTGAATAATGAACACCCAAAAGACCGTGATATAGCTTTTGTTTTTCAGAGTTATGCGCTTTATCCTCATATGACGGTATATGAAAATATGGCATTCGGTTTAAAAATGCGAAAGTACAACAAGACGGATATAGATGAAAAAGTCAGAAATACTGCCAAAGCACTAAATTTAGAAGAACTGCTAGATAGAAAACCGAAAGAATTATCAGGGGGGCAAAGACAGCGTGTTGCTCTGGGAAGGGCAATTGTACGTAATCCAAAAGTGTTCCTTATGGATGAACCCCTTTCGAATTTGGATGCAAATTTAAGGGTTCAAATGAGATCAGAAATTAAACAGCTCCATCAAAAACTCGGAACGACATTTGTTTATGTAACCCATGACCAGACAGAGGCTCTTACGATGGGGGACAGAATTGTTGTACTTGACAAAGGGGTAATACAACAGGTTGCACCTCCGCTTGAAATATACAATAATCCGAAAAATATTTTCGTAGCCGGTTTTATAGGTCAGATGAATTTTATAAAAACAAATATTCAAAACGGAAAGTTTGTAATAGAAAATGTTGAATTTGATGCTCCGGAAGGTATACAGACTCAGGATATAATGATAGGTATAAGAGCGGAAAAAATGCTTAACGGCGTATCTCCAATATTTGCTAAAACGCAGATATCAGAAATGATAGGCGGAGAAAAAATAGTTTATTTTATGTTGAACGGTTCCAGATGTTCTGCAAAAGTCCCTTTGGAATATTCGTATGATGACAAAATTGAATTAAGGCCGGATGTAAACGACATGTATTTCTTTGATTCAACTACAGGCGAGAATGTTTTTTATGCTGAAAGAGTAAATTGATTATGAAAAAATATAAAAATTATGTTATTACACTTTTAATCATATTAACAGCTTTTGCTGTACTTTGTTTTATACCGATAAGTGCTTCAAAAATGATTCCTGTAGTTGAAAAACAGGTTGCGGAAAATTTGGGTGCAGATGTTCATTTAGAACACTTGGTTCTTAGAATAGGACCGAAATTGAAAGCAAAAACACCAATTGTACACTTGATGTACGAAGACGGTCAGAAATTTGCACAGATGGATTCTGTTAAATTTTATATTCCTTGGAGTTCTGTATTAAAAAACAAGCCTATAGTAAAAACTCTACAGGCGAAAAACCTTACCGTAAGGGTAAATTCGGATGATAAATTTTTACCGGAACTTTTAAATAATATATCAAATAAGGATTATTCCGAACTTCCGAATATTGATTTGAAAAACTATAAAATATCTTATTTAAACAAGAATAACGGAGAAATTTATACATTTAGCGGCAGTGAAATGATATTAAACAAACTTATAGGATGCAAGAATTTTAAACTTGTAACCAAAGGCGATTTGCAGATAGACGGAACTCAGTATATAAATTATGATATTTCAATTCTTCCTAAATTTGACAGAAATAATGCTGAACTAAAATATGATATGGAGGATTTATTCAACAAATTAAAGTTGTTGGATTTTCATTCCGATATAATAGCTGATTTGAAACTCTACAAAAATCAAGAAGAATCAATTCTTGCATCAGGTTTTGTAAATATTGATAATATGTCTGTCCTTGACAAAACAGGTAAAAATCCAAAAAGTTTCATTTATATGACTCTGTGGGGAGATAAGGCAAGTATTTTGTCAAATATATATGCTTCGCAAAATAAGAAAGTATATCTTGAAGGCATGATAAATAATTCAAAAAAACCTGTTTTGGATTTGAAGGTAAAAACCGACGAAATAGAACTGTCCTCTTTGTATAATAAACTCAAAATATTTGCGGATTTTTCAGCGTTAAAAAATATAGACTCTGTAAGCGGTATGTTAAGTGCGAATTTTACTTTAAAAGGAGATTTAAATAAGCTTAAATCTAACGGTTTTTTAAAGATATCCGATGCTGAAGTTAAAGCAGGGGGGGTAAAAGTTTCTAAAATTAATGCAGATATTGATTTCTCAAACAATATTATCAATATCGCAAATGCAGTAGGGTATGTTAACAGTGCTCCTATAATGTTAAAAGGAAATATAGATAAAAATATTAATTTAGAACTGTTGATGAGCAAAGTTGAGTTAAAAAATCTGCTTCCTGAAGCTTATGGTATTAAAAACGGTATAATTTCTCTTGTAGCAAATATCAACGGAACTTTTGATAATCCTGTGCATAAAGAAAATCTGCGAGTTGATAATTTGGTAGCTGAAAATAATCAAAAATCTGTATCAATTGAATCCATAAAACTTGATACAAATAAAAATAATACGGCATATATAAATAACGTAAATATAAAATCCGGCGAATGTGAGAATATAAAGATTCCTTCAATGAGACTGCTTGTGGATCGTGATATTATAAATCTTCCGGAAACAAATATGTATATGCCAAACTCAAAAGTAATTGTAAAAGGAAGTGCAACTAATTATGCAAACAAAAACTTGTCCTATGTCTTATCTTCAGAAGGTTTTATTAATTCTTCGGATTTAAAGTGTGTCAAACTTAATTCAACAAGATATCCGATAAAATTAAATCTTTCGGGAGGAAGACTTGTTCAAAATATAAATGCGCAAGTCTTGTTTGAAAAAGCGGAGGTTCTGGATGAGCCTGCAATTATAAATATGTCTTTAAAAATTAATAAAGACAAAATTTCTGAAAAGTTAAACTTAAAAATTGACGATATATCAGTTTTAAGTTTTAGCGGAAAACTGTCGAATGATTTTAAAGCCAACTTAAGAGGGGTAAAAAAACTTACAATAAACGGTATCGCAGAAGATATTAAAAATGCTGCCGTATTAAAAAATATTAGAGTAACGATTCCGCAAATGCTTGAATTGAGGCTGGCTGATACAATTTTACAACTTAAAGGAGATGTTTTTGTTAACGGTAATTATAAAAATCCTGAAATGGTCGGACAATTGTATATCCAAAATCTGTTTAATCAACCCTCACAGTTGTCTTTAACCAATTGTGCCATAGATTTTAATAAAAATATCGTTTCAATAAATGCGCCCTCAGTTAAAATCGCAGACTCATCTATGGGTATAACATCTTCTTTGTATACGGATATTTCTAGAGGTATAAGGTTCAAAAATTTGAATATTAAATCAAAGTTTGTCAATACGGATACGATTTTGATGTACAAAGATGTACCGTTAAGAAAATCATATCCTGTTGAGGTTTTGGATGGCAAATTTTATTCCGAAAGAGTTTTGGCGGATTTATACGGTTCTCCGGTTTATGTAACGGCATTTTCAAGTGATTTTAACTTGAAGGATAATAAGTTGTCCCTAAAAAACATGGCTTCTGAAATTTTTAACGGTAAGTTCTCCGGTGCAATGGATTATAATTTAAAAGACGAAACTTTTGAATCAAGAATTATGGCACGTTCAGTGAGTGCATCTCCGATATTTGATATTATATCTTCCAGAAAAGACAATATAAGCGGAGTGATGGACTTTGATTCATTTATAAAAGGAAACATATTGTCTAAAAAATCGTTGAACGGAGATATAAAATTTATTGTTCACAACGGCAGAATGTCGACATTGGGTAAATTAGAGCATCTTTTATATGCGCAAAATGTTGTGGCTGATAATATGCTGAGAACATCTCTCAGTATAGTGACAAAGGCAATAACCCTAAAGGATACTGGTTTGTTCAAGTATTTGAAAGGTGATGTTGCTATGAAAGACGGAGTTGCAGAAATTAAAATGATGCAGTCCCTAGGCCCGCTTATGTCTTTGTATATTAAAGGTCAATATAATCCTGAAAATGATAATGCAAAATTGGTCGTTTTAGGCAGAATCTCAGATGAAATCGTTTCGGGATTGGGCGCTTTTGGTGATTTTTCATTGAATAAGCTTATGATAATGCTGACCGGCGAAGAAAATAAATATAATATAATGCCTGCTGATATAGAAAATCTGCCTCAGCTTCCGGTAAAGAATACCAAAGAATTTCGATCTGTTATAAACGGTGTAATTGATAAACCGTCTTCGGTTCAGATGTTTAATTGGATTTCGTATTCGGAAAAGTCGTTAAGACAGAAAGATGTTCCTATGACTAATCTAAAAGTTCCTTCATTTGTTGAAGAACTTCCTTATTAGGAGATTTAAAAAATGAAAATTCTTGGTATAGACCCTGGCATGGCAATTGTGGGTTACGGATTAATAGATTTTCAGACTGAAAATGCTCTTAAAATAGAACTTCTAGCGTCAGGTTCAATTCAAACTGACAAAACGCTTGATGATTCAAAGCGTTTGCTTGAAATATACAATGATTTATCAAAAATAGTTGAAGAATATCAACCAGATTGTGCATCCGTAGAAAACCTGTTTTTCTTTAAGAACCAAAAAACGGTTATTCCAGTGGCAGAAGCCAGAGGAGTGATTTTAACTGTACTCGAAAAATACGGGATTCCAACATACAGCTATACTCCTATGGAGGTTAAGCAGGTTTTGACAGGCTATGGCAGAGCCGAGAAAAAAGAAGTTGAACAGATGGTTAAAATAGCTTTAAATACCGATACTTTGCCCAAGCTTGATGATACAGTAGATTCCATCGCAATTGCAATTTGTCATTCAAGAAATATTTTATAATTCTTATTTTTATATTATAATTAATTTAATATAAGTATTTACTATAAGAAGGAGAATTTATGGAGAGTTTGCTCAACTTGGTACAGGCTAATGCTTTGACTGTATCGGCAAGTGTTTTGATAATAGCGTATATTTTTATTGCAACTGAAAAAATCCCGAAAGTTACGGTTGCTCTTGTTGGTGCATCTTTAACTTTGCTGTTTGGATTATTAGATCAGCAGCAAAAAATAGGCGGGGTAATAAATCATCATTACTTTATCAATTATGTTGATTTTAATGTAATATTTCTTCTTGTATCAATGATGATTATAGTAAGTATTGCAACAAGAAGCGGTATGTTTAATTGGCTTGCAAACGAAATGTTAAAAAAGACAAAAGGACACCCAAAAACAATTCTTTTTTGTTTGGCTTTGTTTACTGCGGTTGCGTCAGCTTTTTTAGATAATGTAACGACTGTAATATTAATCATGCCGGTTACGTTTGCTATTGCAAAAGAACTGGATATAAATCCTGTCCCTTTTTTGATAACCGAAATTTTGGCTTCCAATATCGGCGGAACTTCGACATTGATAGGAGACCCCCCGAATATTATCATAGGAAGCGCCGCAGGTTTATCATTTATGGATTTCATAAAAGAGTTAACCGGAATTGTTACTATAATTTTGCTTGTTGTAATTTGTTTGATGATATTTTGGTTTAGAAAACAGCTTCATGCAACGGAAGAAAGAATGGCAAAAATAGCACAGATGGATAATTCAGGTACAATAAAAGATAAAGGGCTGATGATTCGTTCTCTTATAGTTTTATTACTTGTAATTGCAGGATTCGTGACGCACGATATTACTCATATTCAAACCTGTGTATGTGCAATGGCAGGGGCAAGTATTCTTTTATTATTTGAAAAACCTGCTGATATATTAACAGATGTTGAATGGAGTACAATCTTTTTCTTTATCGGCTTGTTCATAATAATAGGCGGGTTCGAGAAATCCGGCGGTATTGAGCTTATGGCAAAATGGCTTATTGATATTACACACGGTTCTCAAGCACTTGCATCAATAGTTATACTGTGGGGTTCTGGAATATTGTCAGGAATAATAGATAATATTCCGTACACGGCTACAATGACTCCAATGATAGCCGAAATTGCAGCTGTAAAAGGTGCTGTGTTTGCAGTTCCTATGTGGTGGTGTCTGTCGCTCGGTGCATGCCTGGGCGGTAATATGACAATAATTGGAGCAGCTGCAAATGTAATTGTATCAGAAACCTCTGCTGCAAACGGATATCAAATTAAGTTTATGGAATATCTAAAATACGGTATTGTAGTAACTATGATTTCTTTATCATTGAGTATGCTCTATATATGGTTTAGATTTTTAACTTAATTTGCAAAAAATGTTAATTTTTGATACGATGACAAGGTAAATACAAAAAAGAGGAGTTTTTCTTATGGGAATAATGACTGGTAAAAAAGGGGTAATTTTTGGCGTATCAAATACCCACGGAATAGCATACGGAATTGCACAACAGCTTTATAATGAAGGTGCGGAAATTGCTTTCACTTATGCAGGCGAGGCTATGGAGAAAAGGGTTAAACCTATTGCCGAAGGTATGAATGCCAAAATAATAATGAGTTGTGACGTAACTAAAGAAGAAGAAGTTGAAGCAGTATTTAAAGAATGTGAAAAAGTGTACGGAAAATTAGACTTTGTAGTTCATGCCGTTGCGTTTGCTCCAAAAGAAGCTCTTATGGGAAGATTTATTGACACAACAAAAGAAGCATGGAATATAGCAATGGGTGTTAGTGCTTATTCTCTAGTCACTGTTGCAAAATATGCAGAGCCTGTTATGAATGAAGGAAGCTCAATTCTGGCTTTAACATATCTTGGTTCAATTCTTTCTGTTCCAAGCTACAACGTAATGGGTGTCGCAAAAGCGGCTCTGGAATCTGCAATGAGATTCCTTGCTGTAGATTTAGGCCCGAAGGGTATCAGAGTAAACTGCTTATCTTCAGGCCCTGTTAAAACACTTGCTTCAATGGGAATCAACGGATTTTCTAAAATGCTTAAAGCTGCTGTAATGAGAGCTCCTTTGAAAAAGAATGTATCGCTTGAAGATGTAGGCAGAGCAGGTTTGTACTTGGCATCCGATCTTTCCAGCGGAACTACAGGTGAAGTTATTTATTGCGATTGCGGGTGTCATTCTGCATATGCTTCTGCTGAAGAAATGGACGTATTATCAAGCGCAGAATAGGAAAATTTAAAATGAAAAAACTTATTGTTTTTTTAGCAATAATCATAGTATGTTCTTTATCGGCGAATGCAGCCGTTATGAGTTATAAATCGGCTTCTGCAAAAAACGGCAGTAAACCGATGGCGGTTCTTGTATATGCAGATTGGGCTGAGCAAGTTGATACTGCTCTTTTGCAGTACAAAAAAACTGAGAAAAAACTCTCAAAATTATATAACTTTGTTGAGCTTAATATAGCTCATGAAGATGCAAAGGCTTTTAATGACGTCTATATAATAAATATCAAGCTTCCATACATATTGCTTTTAAGGTCTAACGGTAAGTTTTCGATGCTAATAAGCCGTGATTGCGCACTTTCAAGCAGTTGTACGGTTGATAAAATGAGAACATTTTTAAGATAAATTTAAAATTTAAAATTGTAAACTTTTGTAAAATTGCCTTTTAAAAAAGGCAATTTTTTGTTC
>CALYTW010000046.1 GCA_945487905.1 uncultured cyanobacterium | reverse complement strand
CTATTAATACAACAAAATATATATATTTTGTTGTATTAGTCTATTTGTTATATGCTTCGACAAAATCGGCTTTTCTGTCAATTCTTGTCATGTGTTCAAGATAAACTTCTGTCAGATAATCAGTCGAATCCGCTTTTACATTTCCGTCTCCGTCAACTATAAATTTGAATTGGTCAGGGTTTTTGCATGAAGTTTTGTGATAAACACAATTTTTACCGTTTGATGACTGATCAATATCAATTTTAACTTGGTAGCCGTCTTCCGCAGAAGTCCCTGTTATAGATTTTATATCAATTAATGTTCCGTCAGAAGTTTTAAAACTGGAATATAATGTAGAAGCTGTACATAAAGTTGGTGTGTCGGATGAAAGCATTGTTGCCATTAAATTAGGGTATTTACATATACCTGAATAGTTTGTAGAATCATTATAACCTGTATATGATAACGGTGTCTCAGTACAATTTAAACCTATACAGCCATACTGAGTGCTTGTTTTCAATGTTCCGTCTGTATTAATATCGCTTTGTGTTGCTGTTGACGGATCCTTTCTGTAATACAGACCTTCATCAGCAAGCAGTTCAGAGGTTGTTTTGCTTATTGTTTGATATGTTTTAAGCACTTTCGGTTTGTATTTATCCGGAACTGCTCTTGTAACAGACGGCACTGCGATTGCAGCCACAATCCCTATTATAGATATAGTTATTAACATCTCTGTCAGAGTAAAACCGTTCTTTTGCATACTAACCTCCGTGTTCTACAAATTCATACTACCATATTTTTTGCGTTGTTTCAAACAGGATTTTATCCAAAATTTTAAATATCTGAACCTTGTTTCCGCAAGTCACAAGCTCTCCTCTGTATTTTGATGCACCTTGAAAACCATTGACATAATAAGGATAAAATTTTCTCGTAAACTTTATCCCGACATCTTCTCCACGAAACTCAATTTCATGAAGAAGATGTCTTTTAGCAGTTTCTATCTTTTCTTCAATTGACGGCGGTGAGATAAATTCTCCTTTATTAAGATATCTATCGATTCGATATATTAATGACGGATCGCCCAAAATTCCTCTGCCTACTGCTACTCCGTCCGCTTGAGATTCTAAAAGACACTGCGCTGCTAACTCAGGGGAATTTACATCTCCGTTAGCAAAAACAGGGATATCGACGTTTTGTTTTAAAAGAGCAATTTTTTTCCAATCGGCTTTTCCGCTGTACATTTGAGAACGGGTGCGAGCATGAATCGTAATAAAATCAGCACCTGCCTCCTGCATTCTTTGCCCAAACTCAACATAATTCATTTCATCGGCTGTATAACCAAGTCTGAACTTTACACTCAACGGTATTTTTATTTGTGATTTAACCGTTTTAACTATTTCTTCCGCCAAATCAGGATTACGCATTAACGCTGAACCGTCAGTACCTTTAACAACTTTATTAACCGGACAACCCATGTTTATATCAATCATATCAGCATATTTTTGCAGATATTTTGCACAATCTGCTATCATTTGTGGTTTATGACCGCTCAATTGATATGAAATCGGCGAATGATTTTTATCTCTGGCTGTTATGGAAGTGTCTTTAACTTGTGTTAAGGCTTCCGAACTTATCATTTCAGTCGTCAAAAGACAATTCGGAGAATATTTACGCACTAAAGAACGCAGAATATAGTCTGTTATTCCTGCCATTGGTGCAAGAGATACTCTGCTTGAAATCAGATGCTTTACATCCGTCATTTCAGCCCCCTATATAAGGCTTTAATTCTTCAGCCCTTGACTTTGCGTAATTTAAGTATTCGTCTTCGGTTGAATAGCTTGAAATAAATTGGTTATAATACTTGTATGCTTCTTTATAGTTTTCTATGCTGTCATAATCTACTGCCAGCATATAATTTGCTATCGGTAGTTCTTTGGAATATTTCAAAACACTTAAATAGTCATTAATTGCAAGTTGAGGCTTTTTCTGTTCGTCATAAATCAACGCTCTGTAGTAATAAGCAAAGCTGTTATCTTTTTCTTTTTTAAGTATTTCATTAAATTTATTCAAAGCTTCATCAATATTTTTGTTTTCATAAAGCGAAATTCCTTCGGAGAGAGCAGTGACGGACATATTTTTTTCTACATACGAAATCAAATTTTTTGCTTCAGATTCCGGATTAATTGCAACAGATTGTTTTAAGTATTTTTCCGCTTCAACCCAGTTTTGTTTTTCTGAATAAAGATATCCGATATAATAAGGAATTTGTGCGTTTTTAGGATTTATCAGGAACGCTTTTTTGTAATATTCAATTGCCTTATCATAATTTTCCATTCCCTGATAAGATGCTGCAGCACCCAGAAGCGAATCTTCGGTTGCAGGATTTATTGACAAATAAGTGCTTAAAGCCTTTTTGTAATCCTTGTTTTCGTAACTTGAAGAAGCATTCGAAAGAATTTGAGAAATATTATCACTTTGAACCTCTTGCAGAGTTTTTACAATTAAATTATTTGACGGAAATTTTGTTTTTGCAGTATTCAATATGCTCTGAGCATTTGCATAATCATTCATTGAGGCATAACAAATTCCTAAGTTTATATATGCATCAGGATTCGATTGATTAACATCTATGTACGCTCTATATGCTTTTACGGCTTCTGTCGTTTTATTTTCTTTGTGCAGTTTATAAGCATATTCATACAAAATGTTTTGCATACTTCTGCTGTCGCCTGCATTTTTACTTAAGTATGCAATAAATTCGCCAGGAGACATTGCTTTCTGCATTACATCCATTATTTCAGCTTTGGCTGATTGGTTGGAAGGATCAAGCGAAAGAACTTTTTTGTAAAGTGCAAGTGAATTTGTACTGTCTCCCATTTCGTTTAGTGCTTTTGCTTTGTACAAATTTGCTTGTACATTATCAGGATAAAGAGTCAAAACAGAATCATAGGATTTTATTGCTTTGTTATAATCTCTCTTTTGCTGATAAAGCGTTCCGACATTCAAGCGGGTTGTTACATTATTAGGATTGATTTGTTCGGCTTTAGCATAATAAGTCAAAGCCGCATCAAAATCTCCTTGAGCCTGCTTTATTGCACCCATATTTGCGTTTAGTTCCGCATCGGAAGGTGTTTGGGCAAGCTTTTTTAGGTATATCCTTTCTAATGAATAGAGAACCTCCATATCTCCTTTGCTGTTTGCAAGAGCGACATTATACTGAGGCAGAGCTTCATCATATCTACCTATTTTATCAAGCGTTCTTGCATATTTCATCCTCAAAAGTCCGTCTTTCGGATTCAAATCAACTGCAAGTTTAAAATAATCTGCCGAACGGGGTTCATTCCCTAAAATTTTCATTAATTCTGCTATTTGCGTATAAGCATCCCCTGCCAGTTTTTCATTTTCTGCTGCTTTTGAAAACTCATAAGAGGCAGCCGAAAGGTTGCCTATTGCTTTTAATTCCTCTGCTTTTTTGTATCTTGATGAAGCTGTCGTATCAAAACCGACGACCTTCAGGCATTGTTTTAAGTTTTCGTTTGCAGAAGCTATCATAGCTGAAGAATTTTGTACCGTTTGAGCTTTTGCCGGAAACATTTTCAGGTAAAAAATAGCACTTCTGAAATCATTTGCGGCATTTTCGTAGCGTTTTTCCTGATTTGCATAGTAAGTTGCTCTTGAAAGGTAAGAGTTTATAAGTCCTATTCTTGCAGAATTATCCAGATAGTTAACCCTTAACGCTTTTCTGAATTCTACAATTGCGGATGAATACTGACCTTGTTCAAGATAGCTTTGACCTGCATCATAGTGTTTGGCAAAAATTGTTGTATCAGCACCATAAACCACCGGCTGTATTAATGCCGAAGCGATAGTTAAAACACAAAGCATCCCTGAGAGTTTCTTATTCATAACAATATTCTACTACAAGATTAAAAAAATAAATACTTCCCCGAACAGATATTACTATAAGACAATTTCTTATAAATGTTTTATCAATTTTTAAGCATTACCATGAGAACAGATATATCCGCAGGTTTTACTCCTCCTATTCGAGAAGCCTGTGCAAGATTTACCGGCCGAATTTTTTGAAGTAAATCTCTTGTTTCGTTTGAAATATGTTTTATTTGAGAATAATCAATATTTGCAGGAATCTTGTATTTTTCAAGCTTTTCAGCTGTTTCAACCTGTTGTTCCTGTCTTTGTAAATAACCTTCGTATTTTACAAGAACTTCAACTTCTTCTTTTATGTCATCTCCAAGCATTAAAGCTTTAGTTTCTGAGTCTATTTCTTCGAACACATTATAGTTAATATTAGGACGTTTTAAAAGTTCTGCCATTTTTATACCGCAATCAATATGCTCGCCGTATTTTGCCAGTATCTCGTTTACACCCTCGACTGCGGAAATTTTTGCCTGTTTCAGTCGATTAATTTCGGATTGAATTCTTTCCTGTTTATCTCTAAATCTTTTGTATTGAATATCATCAACCAGACCTATATCGTGACCAAGCTCGGTAAGTCTTGAATCTGCATTATCCTGTCTTAAAAGGAGTCTGTATTCCGAACGGGAAGTCAGCATTCTATATGGTTCCTGAATATCTTTTGTTACCAAATCGTCAATAAGCGTACCGATATAGGATGAACTTCTTGAAAGAATTATTAATTCAGAACCATTCAAATATCTTGCCGCATTTATACCTGCAATTAAACCTTGTCCGGCAGCTTCTTCATAACCGGATGTGCCGTTAATTTGACCTGCAAAGAAAAGACCTTTAATATCTTTTGACATAAGCGAATGCTCGGTTTGAACCGCAGGAACATAATCATATTCTACAGCGTAGGCAGGTTTAATAATATGAGCTTTTTCCAAGCCGGGAAGCGAACGAATCATTTCTACTTGAACGCAGGCAGGAAGGCTGGTTGAAAATCCTTGAATATAAACTTCGTATGTATTTAATCCTTCCGGTTCAATAAAAATATGATGAGAAGGGTTGCTTGCAAATCTTACAATTTTATCTTCAATAGAAGGGCAGTAGCGAGGCCCGACTCCTTGAATTAAACCTTGATACATAGGCGATTTATCAAGATTTGCACGAATAATTTTGTGTGTATCTTCGTTTGTTCTGGTTAAATAACAAGGATATTGCGGTCTTACCGGCCGGTTTGGTTTAAATGAGTAAAAACTCAGCTTATCATCTCCGGGTTGAACGGTCATTTTTGAATAATCAACAGTACGTTTGTCAACTCTTGCTGGAGTTCCTGTTTTAAGCTTTTTTGTCTTGATTCCGTTATTTCTCAACCAATCAGATAAACCATAAGCCCCTCGTTCTCCGAGTCTGCCGCCGTCATAACTGTTTAAACCTATCCACAATTTGCCTTCAAGCGAAGTTCCTGTAGTTAAAACAACGGCATCACAGTGATATTCGATTCCGTACTCATCCATTGCCCCTGTAATTCTGCCGTCTTTAGTTCTAAGTTCCGTTATACAGCACTGTTTTAGCCAAATATTCGGTGTACTTTCCAGAATATTTCTCATATAACGGGTATATTCTTTTTTATCGGACTGCGCCCTCAATGCCCTGACCGCAGGGCCTTTTGACGAGTTAAGAGTTTTCATCTGCAAATAAGTGGCATCAGCTGCTTCGCCCATAATTCCGCCCAGTGCATCAATTTCACGTACAAGAGTAGATTTGGCAGGCCCTCCTATAGCGGGATTGCAAGGCTGAAGTGCAATATTATCAAGATTAAGAGTACACAACAATACGTTACATCCCAGACGAGCGGCAGAAAGTGCGGTTTCACATCCTGCGTGACCCGCACCTACTACAATTATATCGAATTTGTTATTTAAATAATCCATACGAATATTATACAGCAAGGGTATATAATATATTATCCTTCCGTTTTCTTTAGTGTCGGAAATGCAATAACGTCTCTTATTGTTTGTGAATTTGTAAGAAGCATTACCAGACGGTCAATTCCCATGCCCATACCTCCGGTAGGCGCAAGACCGTATTCAAGAGCATTGATATAGTCTTCATCAATTTCCATAGCTTCTTCATCTCCGTTAGCCTTAGCAAGTGCTTGGGCTTCAAATCTGTGGCGTTGGTCAATCGGATCGGTTAATTCAGAGAACGCATTTGCTATTTCCCAGCCGTTAACTCTTGTCTCAAAACGCTCTGTCAACCTATCATTATCTCTGTGAACTTTGGCAAGCGGAGAAATTTCACGAGGATAATCGATAATATGAACCGGCTGAATCAATGTAGGCTCAACTTTTGCCTCAAATACAGCCTCAACGATTTGTCCCCAATTCATTTCTTCATCAACTTCGGCATGAAGCTCTTTAGCTTTTTCGTAAGCTTCTTGTGCGGTAAAGAATTCGCCAAAATCAACTCCTGTATATTCTTTAATCGCACCGAGCATAGTTTTTCTGTCCCACGGAGGCGTTAAATCGATTTCGTTTTCTCCGTATTTAATTTTTGTTGTTCCAAGAACCTCTTGTGCTACATAAGCAACAAGGTTTTCGGTTAAAGCCATCATCTCGTTGTAATCCACAAACGATTGATAAAGTTCAATCATAGTAAATTCCGGATTGTGGCGGGTATCAATACCTTCGTTTCTAAAACATCTTGAAAGTTCGAATATTTTATCGTTTAAACCGCCGACCATAAGCCTTTTTAAATGAAGCTCGGGTGCAATTCTCAAAGTCAAATCCATATCAAGAGCGTTGTGATGTGTAACAAACGGTCTTGCATTAGCACCTGATGCCTGTGTGTGAAGCATCGGAGTTTCAACTTCAATAAATCCTTGTTTAAACAAATATTCACGAACTTTCTGGACAATTAGACTTCTTTTTCTTAAGGTATCTCTTGTACTTTCGTTTACAATCAAGTCCAAATATCTTTGCCTGTACTTGGTTTCGGTATCGGACATATTATGATAAGACTTTAATTGTTCAAGTTTTTCTTCGCTTATTTGTTTATTAGGAAGCGGAAGAAGTGATTTTGAAAGCATCTTAAAATCTTTTGCTTTTATTGATAATTCGCCTCTCGGTGTTCTTCTTATTGTTCCGTGAAAACCTAAAATATCTCCGATATCAATAAGTTTAAGTGTTTTAAACATTTCTTCCGACATATTATCTTTGTGTGAAAAAATCTGAATTTTTCCTGTTGTATCCATCAGGTCAATAAACATTCCAGAATTTCTGATTGCCATAACCCTTCCAGCAACGGAATAAGTATCCTGAGTTTCTTCTCCTGCGGGTAAATCTTTATATTTTTTCTGCAATTCATCTGCACTTGCATCTCTATCAAAAACGTAAGGATACGGGTTAATTCCCTTGTCTGCAAATTCTGCCAGTTTTTGAATTCTTGTTTGTCTTATGGTTTCTTTCGCTGAAACAGGCTCTTTTACTTGTTCTGTCATAATTCTTCCTCTATTCTTTTATATCAACGATATTTTAACATAAACAATTAGATAGCAAAAATTCTTTTTTCGTGTTTTTAATATAGTATGAAAATTCAACGATACTGCAAACAACCTCTAGAAACACTCTCCAAACCCGTGAATGTGGTAAAAAATCTTTGCAAATACACATACAATATAGCTCCACGCTCATACAAGACTGTCCAAATCGGACTTGAAAACGGAGCAAAGATTGCAGAAGAAAAAAATTTGGGAAAAATCGGTACTATAGCAAGAAAAGGCACGGAGGTTATAAAGTCCGTATCCAAAGATTTAAAACCGATAGAACTTCCTGTTGTTTTATCGGCACTTGCTTTACCTTTTACTCCGGTGGGAGGAAGTGTTGTGGCATTTGCGGCAGGATGCGTGCTGGCAACGCCTTCCATGATTAAAAAACTGTTAACAAAAGAGCTTACATTTACTCAAATTCGTGAATTTATGCATAATATGGGAAAAAAAGACTATATTAAGCTTGATAAAGGTATAAAAGAGACAGTATCAAAATTTACCTCCTTCACAAAACTTCGTAAATAATTTACAAAAAATAAAACATTTGATATAATCATAGTACAGTTAGTTTCTTTGAAAAAAGAACGAGGTTTTCCCCGTTCTTTTTTTATTTAGAAACCGGAGGCGAGAATGAAACAGGAATTAAACAGATACGAGATTTTGGAAAAGATTACACCTCTCATTGAAAATACGGCGATGAGATACAATCTTATTCCTGTTGAAATCGAATTTGTAAAAGAAAATCACAGATGGTATGTAAGAATTTATCTATATTCCAAAGAAAAGGATGTTACACTTGATGATTGTGAAAGTGTAACCCGCTCACTTAATGACTTTCTTGATGAATTGATTCCTGTTAAATATTACCTTGAAGTTTCTTCTCCGGGCTTGGAAAGAAAATTTAAATCAGACAAAGAATTTTTAATTTTTCAGGGCAGAAGAATAAGTTTGAAACTTAAAGAACCATTGGAGGGTGAAACTGAAAAAATATTCAAAGGCGAAATATTAGATTGGGATAATAATGAAGGATTAAAGTTTTTCAGGTTTGATGACGGAACTGAATTGCAAATACCAAAATCAAACATACAATCAGCTAAATTATACATAGATTAAAATACAAAGGAGAAAACAAAATGATTAAAATCGGAACAGCATTATTTGAAGCTTGCGAAGAGCTTGAAAGAGAAAGAGGAATTTCGAAAGAAGTTTTGATAGCATCTCTTTGCGATGCAATGGTTGCAGCATATAAAAAACACATGCACGTTAAAGAAGCCGCTAATATTGAGGCAATTTTAGACGAACAAACAGGAGAAATTGGTGTATTTTCAACAAAATTAGTCGTTAAAGAAGTTGAAGACCCTGATACACAAATTTCATTGGAAGAAGCAAAAGAAATTGACGAAGAAGTTGAACTTGATGATGAAGTTAAAATCGAAGTTACACCTGACCAGTTCGGCAGAATTGCAGCTCAATCAGCTAAACAAGTTATCACACAGAGAATCAGAGATGCTGAAAGAAACAATATTCTTAACGAATTCTTGGATAAAAAAGGCACTTTGACAACAGGTATTATCCAAAGAGTCGAAAACAGAAACGTAATTGTTAATATCGGCAAAACTGATGCTATAATGCCTCAAAAAGAGCAGATTCCGAGAGAATATTATAAACCCGGAAACAGAATCAGAGTATTTGTTTTGAATGTTAAGGAAACAAACAAACTTCCGCAAGTTATTGTTTCTCACGCTCACGCAGAAATCGTAAGAGAATTATTTGAACTTGAAGTTCCGGAAATCGAAGACGGAATTGTTGAAATTAAATCAATCGCCCGTGAAGCTGGATTCAGGACAAAAATTGCGGTTTGGTCAAATGATCCCGAAGTCGATTCCGTAGGCGCTTGTATAGGACCTCGTGGTTCAAGAATTCAAACAATCGTTGGCGAATTGAAGAACGAAAAAATTGATATAGTTCGCTGGTCTCCAGACCCTGTTGAATATATCGTCAATGCTATTTCTCCGGCAAGAGTTGTTTCTGTTGATATTATGACTGATGATGCTGAAACAAAGGATGCATTGGTTGTAGTTCCGGATGATCAGTTATCACTTGCAATCGGTCGTGAAGGTCAAAATGTACGTCTTGCCCACAGATTAACCGGTTGGAAGATTGATATTAAGTCTGTTTCTCAAATGGAAAACGAAGAAGGGGTAAATGAAGTAGCAAACGCTCCTGATGACAACTATGATGAGCCTGAAGAGGAAAGTACGATTTATTCTGATGAAATTCAAGAAGAAATTGAAGAAGAAATGAATCAGCAGGCTTACGACGAAGAAGATTTACAGCAGGAAGAAGAAGTCGAAGAAGAAACAAGCGAAGAAGA
The DNA here is from genome assembly GCA_945487905.1 of uncultured cyanobacterium. Classification (GTDB taxonomy): domain Bacteria; phylum Cyanobacteriota; class Vampirovibrionia; order Gastranaerophilales; family Gastranaerophilaceae; genus CAG-196. The sequence continues at coordinate 2,797 of CALYTW010000046.1, read as the reverse complement.
ATAGAAGTTTCATATAAATAAAAAAGGCATGCCTTATTGGGGCATGCCTTTTTATGTAAAATTTTATATTTCTGCCAAAACACTTTATTTATAGATGTTTTAAGCTTTTGCAAAAATTACTTGACAAAGATTACAAATATATGGTATAAAGTATGTGGGGTAAATGTATATTTTTGAGTCTTGCACACTTTGCAAGACTTTCCTTTTGTTTTACTTCCATTTAACACACCTTCTATAAAATTATAGTGTTCAAAATCGTATTTAGTCAATGCATACGTTGAGCTGCCATTTATCAGGAGTGATTATATATACGGTCATGCAAACCATTATCCTCGGCTTCTTGTATTGAATCAAAATCTTGTAATTAGGCATCACTAATGATATTTTTTCAATTATGTTAACGGCAGTTTTTGATAAAACTTTAGAATTTTTTAAAAAGAGCTTGCAGGGACATTAGCAAAATTGCCTGAAACACGTAATGATAGGAAACACTTGAGTTTACAAAATTTAATATAAGTTAGCTGGATTTTTCTGAGTAAAAATGCAACCTTTTGAAGATAAAATAACAAAAGAAAAATGGGTTTCAATTTGAATGTTTTCCGGTTATAAATTGACATTTACCTTTCAAATTAGTATAATGTACAAATGTGGTTTGAGAGGAAATATAAATGCAAGAACTGTTTAACAATTATGTTCAAAATATGGAAACATATATAATGTTTAGGATAAAAGAGGCGGTTGCCCGTCTTACTCCCGAACTGCAAGCGAAAGGGAGAGCTCCGATTTCTTTATCAATGGGCGCTCCGACACAAGCACCGCCAAAAGAGGTTATTAAAGCCTTACAGTCTGCATTGGAAGAAAACGGAATTCATACATATTCAACCTCAAAAGGAGAAAAGTTTTTCAGAGAAGCTTGCGCCAAAAGAATGAAAACCAGATTTGGCGTGGATTTGAATCCTGATACTGAAATACATTCGCTGATTGGTTCAAAAGAAGGTCTGGCAAATTTCATCAGAATTTTAATTAACCCTGCAATAAAACGAGAAGATAAAGAAATTATAATGCTTCCTGATCCGGGGTATGCTTCTTATAAAGAAATGGTAAAAGTTTCCGGAGGAATTGCTTATTCTGTTCCTTTGACAGCAGATGATAAATATATGCCTGATATGGAAAAAGTGCTGAAACAGTTGGAACAAGACGGTTTAAACCCTCAAAAAATCAAGGCGCTTTTGATAAATTACCCGAATAATCCGCTTGGTGCAACGGCAACGTTGGATTATTTTAAATCAGTTGTCGAATTTTGCAAAAAACATAATATTCTTCTCATTTCGGATGCTGCATATACGGATATGTATTTTAAACCCGAATTGAAACCCGCAAGTATTTTTCAGGTAGAAGGTGCAAAGGATATTGCAGTGGAATTTTACAGTTTTTCAAAACCTTATGCAATGACTGGTTGGAGATTAGGCTGGATATGCGGAAATCCTGAAGCTATACAGATGTTTGGTAAACTCAAATCTTCTTTGGATTCAGGAATATTTAAAGCCCTGCAAAAATCCGCATCTGAAATTTTGAACTCACAAGCCGGAGAAAAATATATAGAACAAGCCAACCTGATATTCAAAAAAAATCAGACAATGTTTGTTGCAGGTTTGACAGAACTGGGTTGGAAAGGGTTTAATATTCCGGATGCAACATTCTATCTTTGGCTTCCAATTCCCCCGAGGTATAAATCCGCAATAGAATTTGCGGATGAATTACTCCAAAAATCAGGAATAGTAGTCGTTCCTGGGGACGGGTTTGGCGAATACGGAAAAGGGTTTTTCAGAGTTTCTATTGTTTGTCCGGCGGAACAAATACCTGAGATTTTCAGGAGAATGAAAGAAGACGGATTTTATTTTGAAAAATAGGTGCAAAAAAATTTTTTACTGGTTTTATAAAAGTAGTGTTAAAACTCGGAGTTATTTGCGTGCAAATACAAAATCTATCTTTGCCTCAGAATAACATTAAATCAACAAACTTTAAATCTGTTTATCCGGTTTATTACTGGCATAAGCCTGCCGATTCTTATGTGCCTGCATTTGATATGAAAAATGTAAAACGCTACCAGAGAATGCTTACGGGAATATTAAATTCGCTTACAGTGGGTAAAAACCACAAAGTGACAACTTTTATGCAAGACGTAATAAAATATATTGCAAACTGGGATAAAGACTATAAAAAGAATCCATATGTACGCACATTTTTGAATTATAACGGCGGGATTAAAACATCCTGGAACGGCAATGTATCAAAAATTGAGCCATGCGCATACTTGCTGAGCGGAAGTGATGCAGTAGACTTTGACACAATGTACAGCAAGCCGATAAAATACACAAATGCCGCCGCAAAACAATATGACAGCAAAAAACTTGCTAAAAAGGAAATAGATAAAGCTAAAAAATCATACGGCTACGGCGGATCAGCGTATGTAAAAGGAGAATTAGGCAAATTCAAGGATGAGAATACCAAGAAACCACTGGAATTGCATGTAATAATAGTAGGGAAACCGACATCACGTTCGGCAAAAATATATAAAATTGGTTTTTTTCCGACAGACGGGAGCAATAATCCATTTGTGACCAACGGTATATTATAATAAAATAGAATAAGCGAAAACTGACATAGATGTAAAGGACATGTTGACTAAAAAAAATCAGCGTGTAACATGGATGTATACAAGCGGGGGTAATTCAGTGGTAGAATGCCTCCTTGCCAAGGAGGATGTCGCGAGTTCGAGCCTCGTCTCCCGCTCCAT
>CALYTW010000045.1 GCA_945487905.1 uncultured cyanobacterium | reverse complement strand
GCTGGATTTAGAAATCACAGACGTTAAGAAAGCTTAAAAATCCTTAAAATTCTCCCACTATCTCCCCCCATAGATTTACCACCCATTTATTAGACAAAATGGCGATTTATACTAATCTGTAACAAATTACAATTTTTGTATGGAGAATTTGTTATGGGAAAATTTCAGAATAAATATTTAGAAATAAAAAATATAAATAAAGATATTGTAGATTGGGTTGAAAATGTAGCCGAAGAAAATAATTGCCGAGTTGAAAGAAAAGAATGGAAAAGCAAATATAACAGCTATGTTGTATATGATTACGAACCCTTCTGTTCTGAAGGATTTGAGATAAATATTCTTTTGAGTTCTTTTGATATTTCTTATCTGAATTTTATAAAATATTTGTATAAGGAAAAGCTATCAACCATCGAATATCTGGACAATTGTGCCAAAATTCCGGCTGTCAGGAATTACGTATCCTAAAAACTTGTATAAGAACCGATAACCCTGACGCTTTCTACAATAGGTGCTAAATCAAAAATTAATTTTTGAATCAGTTCTTCTTTTGCGTGACCAACAAAATCTATAAATACAGCTTGTTCTTCCTGATTATTATTCATCATTTTGGAATTAATCTGAGTTATATTTATGTGATATTTGACAAAAACTTGAACTATGTCAAGCAAAGCTCCCTGTCTGTCGTTTAAGAAGAGAACTATACTTGTTTTATCATTACCCGTCGGTTCTGTATGTCCGTCTCCGATTACTACAAAACGCCGATTGTTGTTTTTATAATCTTCAATATGTTCTTTCAAAATATTAAGATTGTACAATTCTGCAGTCTTGTGGGTTCCTATAATCGAATATGTTAAATTATAATTTGGCAAAAGTCTTGCGGATTCGTCCATGTTTTCTGCCATTACAACATTTAATTGTCTCGGCATTTCTTCTCTAACAAAAGTTTTACATTTTGAAAGAGCATTTGGGTTTGCTATAAGTCCCATAATACTGTAAAATTCTGTTGTTTTAGAAAGTATGCAGTCATTAACCGGAACGGTTGTTTCCGCTAAGATTTGAATATTCTGGTTTTTTGTTTGAATCAAATTATCCAGAGTTTCTCTTATAATTCCTTTATACGTGGTTTCTATCGGTAAAATTGCAATCGCATTTGAAAATTCATCTACGTAGTCTATACACTCTTTTATTGAATTTAAAGAGCGTTGATATAAATACAAATCGTAAGCTTTAAAAAGTTTGTCTTTAGCAATTTCGGAATATGAACCGCCCATACCGAGACAAATTACTTCATTAAAATCTCTAAACATAATAAACTCCGAATTATTATCCATTATATTACCAACAAACTCTGCTTGCAAATTAGCTAAATTTTATTAGTACAACAAAATATACAATTTAAGTTTGAGAAGAAAAACAAAGTTTTTCCGCATCCTCAGAATGTAAACAAAGAAAACTACGAAAAGAAAAAGAAAGAACGGTATAAATAATTCAAAATCTGCCAACACATTAAAAAATAAAGATATCCTACGTAAAGATGATGTTTTGTAAAAAAGTTTTAAGATTTGAAAAATTCTGCCGATAACAAAATTGACATCAGAAAAAAAATCATTAAACAAACCTTGTAAGAAAGAAAGGTTTATTCTTCTATGGCAGAAATAGTAAATTTTTTATCCCGTGTTTTGACGACACAGCCTTCATTTCAGGCAGGTCAGGTAAGCCGTACAAACACGCAGAATCCGTCCTCAAATCCCTTTGCGCCGAACAATCCCTTTGTTAATTCAAATAATACAAATCCATTTGCCACATATGGACAGAACCGCCCTGTGGTTGGCGGGTATTTTGCAGGTTATTATAATAACCGCCCCAACATAGTTGGGAGAAAACTTTTTATTGAGGCGTAGACTCAAAAATATACAAATCACTAACCCAAAACGACTCGATTGTAAAATCGAGTCTGTTTTTTGCATTATATACGCATTTTTGATATTATGTGAATATGACAAAGTTTTTATTGATAAGCGGGGATGAGGAAAAAGAAAAAGTTGTCAAAGAAGTTTTTTCGTCTGACGAAGTTATTGTAACAATTGATGAAACTTCAATTTTTGACAGTTTAGACGTTGAAGAACCTGATATTGTTATTATTGACGGAGATGCAGAGATGCTTGATTTAAAGACTGTATGCCGAAAAATCAAGCAATATCCTGTTGTAACACTTCTTGTCGTAGGGAACAAAAGGCATAATAAAGATGTGACACATAATATTAATCTTTTTATTAAAACTCCCATAGATAAAAAGCTTCTTTCCGCAACAATAGATTCTGCATTGAAAACACGACATTCACTTTTAAAGATGACAAGAGCAAATCAGGAGCTGGCAAGAAGTCTTTATCAATTAAATGTTATGTATAATACGAGTTCTCAGCTTGCAGGTTCTCTTGATAAGGACAAGCTTTTAAAGATAATGATAGAGGGAATTGATAAATCTTTAAATTTTGAGCTTGCTTGTACATTAACTTTTCGTTCCGAGCGTGAGCCGGTTTTGATAATAAATTCTCTCTATAAAGTTTCAGACAGGCTTTTGGAAGCTCTTAAGCTCAGGGCAATATTGAGTTATAAATCCCTTTTATCCGATCCGCCCTTTGATATAAAAATAGGAAATCTTAAAATAGAAAAAAATATAAAGCACAATATTAAAGAGTTTGATTTTTCTGTTTTACGTTTTGACAACATGTTTGCACCGATTATGCATAATGAGGAATTTTACGGATTTACGGAGATTTATCGTGAAAAGCCTTTCTCAACGGAAGATGCGACAATATTTCAAACACTGGTTCAGCAGGTAACAATTCCATTGCAGAGTGCCTCTTTTACGCAGGAATTGAAAGCTACAAACAGAAAACTTCAAAAACTTGAAAGGTTAAAATCGGAATTTATTTCAATTGTTTCGCACGAACTCAGAACTCCTTTGACCGCAATAAAAAACGCTATGGATATTATTCTAAGCGGAAAAGCCGGAGAAATGAGCGAAAATATTGAAAAATTTGTTACTATGGGAAAAAGAAATGCTGTAAGACTCTCGGGAATTATAAATGACCTTCTGGATATTTCAAAAATAGAAGCCGGTAAAATGGATTTTAAATTCGAAATTACAAATATTGAACCTGTTATAGAATATGTTAAAAGCAATCTTACGGTTATGGCTAAAGAAAAGGGGCTGAACATTAAATATACACCTATGGAAGAACCGGTTGAAATTTATGCTGATTCAAACAGATTAGAGCAAGTTTTAACCAATCTAGTGTCCAACGCAATAAAATTCACTCAATCAGGCGATATTGAAATAACCGCAAAAGTTGTTAATGCAAGGGAGCTTCATTATGATCAATGCTTTGAAGAAGATATTAAAAAACTTCAGGGTAATTATCTTCAGGTTTGTGTCGAAGACCACGGAATCGGGATTGAGCGAAAAGACTTGAATCATGTTTTTGACAAATTTGCTCAAATAGAAAATTCGCTTTCAAGAAAAGTCGGTGGTTCTGGTTTAGGACTTCCTATTGCAAGGCAGTTGATGGAATCCCATAACGGTGCTATATGGTGCGACAGTGAAATTAATAAAGGTTCAAAATTTTATTTTGTTTTGCCTGTAGCTAATGACAAGAGCAATTTTAATATGGTAAAAAAACAGCTTATTCAAAAAGCAAAAGCAAACATGAGTACCCTTGCCGTCATAAAGATAAAATCAACAAACACAGTTATAGAAAACCTTTTGCGAGAAGAAAATCTGCTTAATAAAACATACATGGAGAATTCTTTAATCGAAAAAGATGGAAACGTCACAACGCTATCAATGGCTGTTTTAGACGGAGATACGCCATCTGCCGAGTTTTTGAAAAAGAAAATTAATACTCTTGTTGAGCAAAAGAAGAATGTTTATGGGGAATGTGATATAATGTTTTCATACGATATTGAGGGAGAAGGTCATGAAAAAGATTCTTATAGTCGATGACGAACAGGATATTGTTGAAAGTCTTAAGTTTGTGCTGGAAGTTTCAGGTTTTGTCTGCTATACGGCATTTAACGGAGAAGACGGTTTAAGGCTAGCAAAAGAGATTATGCCTGATTTGATTATACTGGACGTTATGATGCCGAAAATTAACGGTTACAAAATCAGCCGTCTTTTGAAATATGATAATAAATATAAAGATATTCCAATTATAATGGTAACAGCACGTTCTCAACTCGAAGATAAAGCAATCGGAGAAGAAACCGGGGTAAATGAATATATTACAAAACCCTTTGAACTTGATCAGATTGTTAAGAAGGTAGAGGAATATCTTGGCACGGCAGAAAAATAGGGAGGTTAATTATGGGTAAAATTTTTGGAATTTCGGATTTACCTGTCACAATATTTACGACACCGTTACAGCAGATTCAAATACCTGAGCCTAAAGTCAGTGATTTGGCTAAATTGCAGGAACGACAAGATTTATTTAATAATATCGGCAAAGATATATTTATTAGTGAAAAATATGTAAATATGTCAAAACAAACTGTCAGAAAAATTTTGAAGTAATAAAAATGGAAACAATTAACAATAAAACTTTAGAAAAATTGAAATATGAACTTGTGCGGGACGGCATTGTCTCCTACGAGACGCTTGAAAAAGCCGAAGAACTTGCTGATGCTCAAAATATAAATATCGGACAAGCTCTCATAAATTCGGGTATTTTAGAGGAGGAAACTCTTTTGAAATTCTTGGAAACTAAGCTTCATATCCCGTATGTAAATTTGGAGGACTATTCTCCTGATCCCAAGTGCTTTAGTTTTATTGCGTTTACAGATGCAAGAAGATATAGAATTATACCTTTGTTTAAAATTGAAGATGCTTTAACCGTTGCAATGGCTGACCCGCTGGATTTGTTTGCGATAGATAAAATTATTGAAACAGCAGAATGCTCTATTGAGCCGATAATTGCATCGGAAGCAAGCATTATGAAAAAAATTGATGAATTTTATAAGGTTGCCGATACAGTAGATGACATAATTATCTCTGAATCTGCCGAAGAATTTGATTGGACGGAGGAACTGCACAGAGAAGATTCGGGCGAAGAACATATACAAAAAGTTATTCGTGCAATTTTAAAGCAGGCAATTATTGAAGATGTTCACGAGCTTAACTTTGAGCAGATAGAAGACGGTCTTAAGGTCGTGTTTAAACAGCATGGTGAAATAAATGATAAAGGCACAATTCCGGCTATTCTAAATTCGGCGTTTGTGGCAAAATTAAAAATACTTTCCAACCTTGATCCATCTGTTTGCGAAATTCCGCAATTAGGCAAGTTGTGTTTCAAGGTTGACAACATAATGCTCATAGCCTCCGTTTCTTCATTTCCTACAATTATGGGAGAGAGAATTTCTCTTAAAATTTACAAGCCGCCAAAATCTCTGGACAAAATTGTAACGGACGAAAAACAAAGAAATATTTTACTGCGAGCTTCCGAAAAACCCGGAATAATACTTGTTTGCGGGTCTCCTCTCAGCGGAAAAACTCACATAATTTATTCTCTTTTAATGGATATAGACACCGCCCGCAAAAATATTATGACTATCGAGTCAATTGCAAAATATGAGCTTAAGTATATTCATCAGTGCGAGCTTAATGAAAATATCGGCTTCAATATTGATAAGGCACTGAGGTTTGTTGAATTCCAAAATCCGGATTTAATTTACGTTGAAGGTATTAAAACAAGAGAAGCTTTTGAATTTTTATCAGAATTATTCTATAACGATAAAACTATAATTACCGAATTTATGGCTAATAATATGACAGATTTGAGACAGAAGCTTGCATTTGAGGATTTTCAATCTTTTAAATCACTTATTTCCTGTCTTGTATTTATAAATTCACGTGACAGCATAGAAGTTTTTGATAAAGAAACTTTGCAAAAGTATCTTGCCTAAATTCGTTAGAAAACTTAATAATTTGAAACTTTTTTCCTTATAAGCTATGATTTATAGTGGATAATCAGGTGGGGAGACCATGGAAAATAATTATTTTGCAATGCTTGCGAACGATGTAAAAAAACTCTGGAACGGCTTGGATGACGGTCAGAAGCTCGGAATGCTGGGTTTAATCATCGTAACAATAATCGTAGCGACATTCTTTCTTTCCAAAGCTATGGAACCGGATTGGGTTGTTTTATATTCAGATTTAAACGAAGTAAATGCTTTGACAATCGTGGAAAGTATGAAGAAAAACGGATATCAGTACAAGTTATCCGAGGATAAAAAATCAGTACTTGTTCCGTCAAGTGTTCGTGATGAAATGAGAGTGTTTGTCGCCGAAAATGACTTGATTAAAAACACAGATACGGGTTTTGAGCTTTTGGACAATATGCAGTTAGGCTCAACTGATTTTAAGAATAAACTCACAAAACAGAGAATCTTTCAAGGAGAAATAACCAGAGCTATAACAAAGATTCAGGGAATCAAGTATGCAAAAGTTCAACTTGCAGAACCCGAACGCTCCATTTTTGAGGATAACGATGCAAAGCCGACAGCTTCTGTTATGCTTGTTTTAGAACCGGGGTGCAGACTAAAAAGCTCTCAGGTAAAAGCAGTTAAAAATCTGGTTGCTTATTCTGTTCCCAGAATGACTCCTGAACAGGTCTTTATAACAGATCAGGACGGAAATGTGCTTTCGGATGAAACATCCAAGAATTCAACAGATATGGAAAGCTTTAAGAGTAATCTTGAGAAACAGACCGCTAAAAAGGTTTCGGATGTGCTGGAAAAAATTGTCGGAAAAGGAAATGTTTCAGTTCAGGTAAATGCGGATATAGATTTTAATTCCGCAAAATCTACAATAGAAAGCTATATTCCGGTTGAGGAAGGCAAAAATCAAGGGGTTCTTATAAGTTCTCAAACCGAAGTGGAAACTTACGAGAATCCAAATTTAGTTCCGAATTCCACTATAGTTAACCAAAGAAATCTTAATTATTCAAAACAAAAAACGGCAATGAATTATAACGTAACAAAAGAGGTTAAGCAGGTTATTTATGCACCTGGAACTATAAAGCGTATGTCAATTGCTGTTGCTGTTAATAAAATAATGACAGATTCGGAAAAGGATGAAATAAAAAATCTTGTACTTTCGGCTTCAGGAGTTGATTATTCCAGAGGAGATGTAATTTCTGTTTCTGGATTACAGTTTGAAGGTGCAGATATTGATAAGAAAGTAAATGAAGAATTTATAAAACAATATCAGCAAGAACAGCTTATTGATGTACTAATTACTTCTGTTATGCCTCTTGTCGTAGTATTGATTCTCGGTTTGTTTGCACTTCTTGTTATAAGAAGCTTTATTGCTCGTATTCCGGTAAGAAAAGTTGAAAAACGAGTTCCGGAAGAAATTCAAACAAAAGCTGCTACCGAAGAAGAAGAAATGTCTGAAATAGCACCGAGGGTTGAATTTAACAGAAAAGAAATCGCTTCTCAAAAAGAGCAGAATATAACGGAAATTAACGAAGCAGTTATGTCATCGCCAGAAGATGCGGCAAAATTATTAACGTCATTCATTAGGGAATAAACAAGGGAATATTAATGTCTCTCAACCAAAGGGATAAAAATGGGTATAGAAGAAATAAAAAAACAGAAAGAGGAAGAAAAGAAGACCTTTAAGCGTCCGAGCCAAAAGGTTGCAGCTCTATTGATTGCACTCGGGCCGGCAACTTCTTCAGAAATTCTTAAAAACATAAAAGACGAAGATTTGCTGGAGCAGATTACTCTCGATATTGCAAATCTTGGTAAAGTTACTGATGAAGAAATGGGCGAAGTCTTAAATGAGTTTAAAACAGTATTTCGAGCGAAAAATTATATCACTCAAGGCGGTACTGCATACGCTAAACAATTACTTGCACAAGCATACGGTGAAGCAGAAGCGGCACACATGCTCGAAAAAGTAAACTCTATGGTTAATACAAACCCGTTTTACTTCTTGAATGATGCAGACCCTTCTCAGCTTGCAAATACCTTTGCATCTGAAAATCCTCAGCTTTTGGCGCTTATTATGGCATACTTGAGACCGGAGCTTGCAGCTCAGGTAATGTCGTTTTTACCTCCGGATGTTCAGGCGGTTGTATCTATGAGAATTGCTGACATGACACCAACTAATCCTGAAATTTTATCTACAATTGAAGATATAGTACAGAGGAAATTCTCATCTCTGCTTGTTCAAGACTTCTCGTCTGCAGGCGGTGTTGAAGCTCTTGCGAATATCCTTAACTGCTGTGACAGAGGCACAGAAAAGAATATTATGGAATGGCTTGATATTGAAAATCAGCAAATGGCTCAAGAAGTTCGTGATTTGATGTTCGTATTTGAAGATATTATGATTCTCGACGACCGCTCCATTCAAAGACTGCTTAGAGAGGTCGAAACTAAAGTCCTTGCGCTTGCTCTTAAAGGTACTAAAGATGAAATTAAAGAAAAAATCTTTAAGAACATGTCCGAAAGAGCTCAACAAATGCTTAAAGACGATATGGAATACCTTGGACCAGTTCGTGCAAAAGAAGTTCAAGAAGCTCAAACTCAAATCGTTAATGCTATCAGAACTCTTGAAGCTACCGGCGAAATTACAATTACCCGTGCAAGTATTGAGGATGAATTAATTGAGTAACAGAATTAAAAGCGGTAAAATACAAATAGGAAATAATTATGTTCTGCCTATAGAGCAGTCTAATGTTACACTCCAGCAGGCAAAGGTTAAAAAAATCATTGAAGAAACCGATGCTATAGCACAGCAAATTCTTGACGGCGCAGAAAATAAATCCCAAATAATTGTTAATACTGCAAGCACTGAAGCGGAAAGAATTATTGAAGAATCAAAAAAACGTGCGCAATCGGATTATGATTCTTTTAAACAGCAGGCTTATGAAGAAGGTTTTCAAAAAGGCATTCAGGATGGACTTGAAAAATTTAAAGAGGATTCGTTTGAAGCCTTGAAATCATTAGACACACTCGCTTCTTCAACATTTGACATTAAAAAAAATATAATAGATTCCGCTACTCTTGATATTGTAGAGTTAGTTTCGGCGATTGCAGACAAGGTTTGCCATATAAAATTTGATGACGAAATCTTACGTCAAATTACGCTTGATGCAATAAAAGAGCTTAATGAGAAAGAAAATATTACTATTATAGTTAATCCCAGACTTGAAGACAACATCAATGCACTTGTTGAAAATTTTAAAGATGAAATCCCAAAGCTTGAATCAATAAAAATTATAGAAGACACTTCTGTATCTCCGGACGGTGTAATTGTCGAAACTCTTAATTCAAGGCTGGATTCAAGAATATCAACCAGAATAGCGGAAATCTCACGCAATATGCTTATGGGTGCTGATGATGAGCTGGAATAAAGATAAGTATTTAGATATAATTAATCGGACTGATACCATCAAACAAATCGGTAAAATTACCGAAATTATAGGTTTGACAATAGAAGCCGATGGTCCTCGTTCATCAATAGGAGATTTGTGCTACATATACAACGATTATAACGATGCTCCAACAATGGCGGAAGTAGTCGGATTTAAAAAAGACAGAATTCTTCTTATGCCTCTTGCTTCTCCGGACGGAATTCATCCTGGGGCAAAAGTTGTAAATACAGGCAGTGCCATGAAAATCGGAGTCGGGAATCAACTCATAGGCAGGGTGCTTGACGGACTCGGCAGACCTATTGATACCCTCGGCGATATTCGCTTTTCCGAGTATCGCTCTACTCAAGCCGATGCAATAAACCCTTTAAAACGCAGAAGAATATCAGAACCTCTGGCACTAGGGATAAGGGCTGTTGACGGATTTACAACCATAGGAAAAGGTCAGAGAATGGGTATTTTTGCAGGTTCAGGCGTCGGAAAAAGCACGACATTGGGTATGATGGCAAAAAATACTTCTGCTGATTTAAACGTAATTGCTTTGATTGGCGAACGTGGTCGTGAGGTTAAGGAATTTATTGAAGAAATTCTTGGAGCGGAAGGCATGAGGCGCTCCATAGTTGTCGCTGCAACTTCTGAACAGCCTTCTTTGGTAAAGATTAAGGCTGCATTTGTTGCAACTTCGATTGCTGAATATTTTAGAGATAAGGGAATGGACGTTCTTTTCATGCTGGATTCAATAACCCGTATTGCTATGGCGCAGAGAGAAGTAGGTTTGGCAATCGGAGAACCGCCCGCAACCAGAGGATATACACCATCTGTATTTGCACTTATGCCTAAATTAATGGAACGGGCAGGAACTAACGAAGTCGGAACGATTACTGCTCTATACACAGTTCTTGTTGAAGGTGACGATTTCAACGAACCTATATCGGATACTGCAAGAAGCATTTTGGACGGACATATCGTACTTTCCAGAGCTTTGGCACACAAAAATCATTATCCTGCAGTTGATGTGCTTCAGTCGCTAAGCCGTGTAATGGGAGATGTTACAACTTCAGAACACAGAGCTTCGGCAGGAATGTTGAGGAATCTGCTTGCTGTTCATGCCAAAAATGAAGATTTGATTAATATTGGTGCATACGTATCAGGTTCAGATCCAATGTGCGACAAGGCGATTGCAATGATGGATGAAATAGATTCTTTCTTAAAACAAGGAACGAAAGACAAAATCGATTTTCAGGAAACAATCAATTCTCTTTTAGAACTTGGACGGCTTGCAGGAGTCGATAAAAATGCTTAATCCAAATCATAATGAAGCATAGAAACCACCTTAACTCCGTTTGCTTCGATTTTTTCTCTGCCTTTTAGCGGGTCAAGTTCAATTATGAACGCTGCTGCGACAACTTCTCCGCCAGCTTTTTTCACTAGATTGCAAGCCGCAACTGCAGTTCCGCCTGTTGCCAGCAAGTCATCTATTATAACAACCCTGTCTCCTTCTTTGACGGCATCCTTGTGCATTTCAATTGTGTCAGAGCCGTATTCCAAATCATAAGTTTCTTTTATTGTGTCAGCAGGAAGTTTATTCGGTTTTCTAATCGGAATAAATCCTATTCCTAATTTTGAGGCAAGAGCAGCTCCGAAGATAAAGCCTCTTGATTCCACACCGGCGACATAGGTCAGTTTTTTATCCTTAAATTGTTCATAAAGAAAGTCTATGGATTTTTCAAATGCTTTTGCATCTTTTGTTGCAGTTGTAATATCTAAAAACAAAATTCCTTTTTTGGGAAAATCCGGAACTTGTCTTACATGTTTTCTGACATATTCATAATCATTTAGTATAATCGTCATTTTGATTTCTCCGTTAATCTGCTACCATTCCATATCTACCTTATTAAATCTTTTCCTATTTTAAAACTTCTTGCAATTTACTCTGCAAAACCTGTAGTCTACTGTTTATTTCATCAATAATTCTTTGTTTTTCCTCTTTTACCAGACCATGAGCAGTCTTACCCCACTTCATATCTTTTTTGCAGAAAAGAATTTTTCCGCAAATAAATAATTCCATCGGAAACCATAAAATAAAGAAATAAATCGTTGTGGTAAATGCTTCAATTAAAGCTTTCAGCCTTGGTAAATTATCGTACCGCCTTAGGCTGTATCTAATAAGCATAAAAAATCCCAGTCCTACAGCTGCCGATATTATAAGCGATGACCACAAAACATTATGCAAACTGTATGGATCAACTTTGTCAGTTAAAAGTTTAATTATTCTGAATGCTACTTCCATCATAAACCACAAAGGCATGATAAATTGGGCGATATAGATAGTCATATCAAGCTGTGCTCTCAAAGACATTTTCTTAGAGGTTATCGCCTCTCCGGAATATTCCAGATACCGCCTGATTGTACCTTCAAGCCAGCGTCTTCTCTGTCTGAACAGAGGAAATATGTACATAATTCCTTCTTCATACACACATGCTTCCGGACAAAAACGCACATCCCAGCCTTTTATATGAAGCCTGGTCGACATATCCAAATCATCAGTAATAGTATAATTATTCCAACCGCCAATATCCTCAATAGCTTCTCTTTTTATTAATTCGCCGTTACCCCTTAACTCAACAGCACCTTTAACCGCATCTCTGCCTGCCTGCAAGTGTGTATCCATTGTGTATTCATTGTTTTGGCATTTGGTTAAAAAGTTGTCATCCTTATTCCGGATAATTTTTCTTGCCTGAACAGCTCCGACATCCGCAGGCTCAAGATTTGGAATCAATTTTTTCAAAAAATCTGGTTCAACAGTTGCATCCGCATCAAAAACCAGTATGGCTTCCCCTTTCGCTATTTTTAAAGCATCATTTAAAACTGCCGATTTCCCCGGAAAAACATCTTTGTCACGAATATATGCAACTACTTTTTCATATTTATTCGCAAGCTCATTAATAACATTTGCGGTATTATCAGAACTTCTGTCGTCTATAACAATAATCTCAAAACTGGGATAATCCAATTGCAGTATATTCTCCACCGTATTTGAAATTACTTCTTCCTCATTGTGAGCCGGTATCATGATTGATACATACGGTTTGTAATTCTCGTTTATTACTTGAGGATGCCTTTTTAATTTACGTTTTTGATACTTTGTTGCAGCAATCGAATAAAGACCGTACGTTACCATACACCCGCACAAAATCAAAAAACCCACAACTGTATTAACATAGTTTTGGAATATGAAAAGGAAAACTCCCAGCAATGATAATATTATAAATAAAAGAATTCGTTCTCTCATAATTGACCCAACACCAATACATTATACCAAAACAGCGTTAAGAATATTACGATTTCGGTATTTTTTTAAACCTAATGTTACAAAACTTAACAATTCGAGGCAAAAAGGGCAATTTTTTATTTAGTAAA
>CALYTW010000044.1 GCA_945487905.1 uncultured cyanobacterium | reverse complement strand
AGAATCATCTTAAAGTCGCAAAATACTATTCTGTTGATGAATTCGAATACTTAAAAAAACTTGCGTATAAAATCGGATTCAAAAACTATCAAATAAGTCCGCTTGCCAGAAGCTCTTATAATGCACTATTGTCATGGCAAAATATATAAATATACTTTAAATATATTATTAACAATATAACTAATTTGTTTATAATAAAATCCGGAGGGATATTTATGCCTGAAATTAACGAAATTATTAACAGAGGCTTTGATTACCACCAAAGCGGAAGATTAGCGGAAGCTGAATCTGCTTACAGAGAAGCTTTAAATCTTAATTGTGACAGTGCTGAAGCTCACAACCTTATGGCAGTTCTAAAACTTCAGCAAAATGATACTAATTCAGCTATAGAATGGGCAGAAAAGGCTGTTCAATTAAAGCCCTGTGATTATTTCTATGAAACTCTTTTCCAAGCTTACATAAGAAATTGTGCATACGAAAAAATTATTTATTATGAAGCAGGAGTAAAAGAAAAATATCCTAAGAATTTTTCTTTAATGTTTAATATAGCTTTAGCATATAAAAACCTTAAGCAATATAAAAAAGCTATTCAAACTTACGAAGAAGCCCTTAAAATTGATCCGTCCTCCTATCAGGGATGGTTTAACCTTGCCCATTTATATGAAATTGAAGGGCAGTCTAAAAATGCAGTTTCCGCAATGAAAATATGTAATAAATTAAGACCGCATGATGAAGACACCGCATATTTTTATTCAATTGCTTTGATGAGAGCAAAAGATTATGCTAAAGGACTGAAATTGTTTGAAAACAGGATTTGCAGAAAAACAGCATTGCTTACTCAGGCAAAAACTTATCCGAAATTAGCATCGGCAGACCGACTCTGGAAGGGCGAAAATATTAAAAATAAAACCATCTTCGTATATTATGAAGCGGGGTATGGTGATACAATTATGTTCTCCAGATATTTGCCATTATTAAAGAAAAAATGCAAAAAATTGGTTTTTTATCCCCAAAGACCTTTAGTTCCTCTGTTCGAAAATAGCGGACTCGGGATTGATGAACTCATTGACGGTTATATTCCAGAAAAGAATTTGGATTTTGACGTTCACGCTCCTCTTTTAAGTCTGCCTTATCTGTTGGGGCTTAAAGGAAACCGTATGTTTGAATCTCCGGAAGGATATTTGTATGCAGATATGACTCTTGCAAATGAATACAAAACCAGATATTTTGATAACGATAAATTGAAAATCGGTATAAAATGGCAGGGAAATACATATTATGACCAAGACAGAGTAATTCCTACCGAAGCATTTTCTCCTTTAATAGAAATTGAAAGGACAAAATTCTATTCATTCCAAACTTTTGAAGGCTCGGAAGAGTTAAGCAAACTGACATCAAAATATGACATTACGGATATAGGAAGGGAACTGCTTGATTTCGGTCAAACTGCATCAGCTCTCGTTAATCTTGATTTGGTAATTTGCAATGACACCTCTCTGGCTCATCTTGCAGGTGCATTAGGAATCCCGTGTCTTGTACTCCTTCCGTACGAAACAAACTGGAGATGGCACGACAATCTTAATAAATGCGACTGGTATGACAGCTTAAAGCTATTCCGCCAAACTGTGGCAGGAGACTGGAATGGTGTATTTGAACAGGCAGAAAATGCTATTAAAAGAGGACTTGTAAAACATAACTCGATACTCGAAAAATCAAACAAAGAGTCCGCAGCATTGAAATAACCGCTAATTAAAATAAAGCAATTTTTCAAATCCTGCTTTAATTTATATGAGTGTTGGCTTCTGAGACAAACTGTTCAAGCAGGTCATTCAGCATTCCGGCCTCAAGCTCATCAGGTTCAAATGTAATTCTTTTGGTATCAACATTTTTTGAATCTTGCTTTAGGGAAATATCTACAAGAATTTTTGTATATCCTGGACAAGACATCTTAAACTCGCCCAGAGAGTGTTTGCCTATTATATAAAATGTTGCAAACCCGTCTCCGTAATCAAGCTCAATTTTTACTCCGGTCAGTTTGTGAAGATACTTTTGCCTTACAGTATAAAATACAGGATTTATAATCTGTTCAAGTTTTTGAGCAAATTCTTTTCTAAACAGTTTGAAATTCGCATACGGAGATGTTGCATCCGGATTTTTTAATCCTGTCTTGTCATAAATTCCTTTATCATTCTTATTAAATTCTTCGTGCAGTTTATTTAAAGCCGAAGTTATCAGCCGGTGTCTGTTTTTGTTACTAATTTGGACTATACCAGCATAAACCTTGTACTGAAATTTTTCGGATATTTTTTTCCATAATTTTTCAGATGATTCGACATTTGTATCATACATAATCAAATAGTATTTATCAGGTTCATAATTCATTAATATGTCATTTTTTCTTATATTGGCAAGAATCATTGTTTCAAGAGTATTTGGTTTTATCAAAAATTTACTCCTGCTGTCAGGAGAAATTACGGCAAAAACAGCCTCTCTTTTGCTTTGCTTAAGCTCATCCAAGGCATTATCTATAATATTATCACAATCAACAAAAACTTCGTTATGTTTAGATATAATCTTATTCTTAACAAGAATTTTTCTGTATTGTCTGTTTTTTTCCAATATTGATGAAACACTCAACGCAGGAAAGATTCTTACCCTAAATTCTGAATCCGAAGTTAACAGCGTAATAAAATCAAGAGCTCCGGCACGATAGCATTTTTTCTTGAAAACATCATCATCATTATATACCGTAACTATTATTGGTGTACCTTGAAAAAGTTTCAGCATATCAAGTGTCTTTTGCCTGGAATTTTCGCTGTTTATAATTAATACGGAAGATTCCAGAAAGTCCATTTTTTCAGGCACTTCATCAAAAGAGCAGGTAAAAAGCTCGTCACTTTTACGCAGTTCTAATTTCAGTTTGATATAATCATAAAAATTTTCGTCATCGGAAATCAGAACTATTTTGTTTGCCATATTTGCCTCTAAATTATGTTAATTCAGCTATCAACATATTAGCTTTTTGCAATACGGCATTTCGTAAATCTTCGACATCTTCAATATCTATCCCCATAGTCTTTAGGAAATCTTTGTCTAAAAGATTCGGATTAAAATTTTCCTGCATTAATTTATCAATTGCACAAACCAAATTACAAGGAACCGGTATAGAAGACAATGACGGTGCGTGGTGATATGAAACTATATTAGCAAGCAAAATCGGCAATTGCCATCTCTTTGCAAGTAGAGACCCTGTTCTTACATGATCGGAGTCAAAATACTTTTTCTCTACCTCAAGAATATCATGTCCCTGATGTGCAATCTCCATAACTTTTTCATACATCTTCGGATTTGTCATGTTTAATACCATTTTGCCTATATCATGTATAAAACCTGATATAAAGGCTTCATCAGCATCCATAATATTTGTCAATTTTGCTAAATATTCGCATCCTACTGCAACTTTTATAGAGTGCTTCCATAATTCTTTATCCCCTGCACCAGACATCATAGGCTTCATTGCAACTGCAACTATAATATTTTTTACCTTGACCATTCCCAAGAGAGATAATGCTATACTAATTGAGCTAATCTGCTGTGAAAAACCGTAATAAGCTGAATTAACAAGCGCCAGTACTTTAATTGTTAATGACTGGTCATACATAAGCAAATTACCAATCTCTTTCATACTTACAGTCGTTTTTTTCATTACATTCAATACTTTGACGATAATACTCGGCATAGCTTGAATATCTTTTACATTATTTACCAGCTCAATTGTTTTATCCATAATTTTACCTCATATATTAAACTTGCAGGTGTTTTTTTATTGACCATAAACTTCCGCAAGCACCAAATGATGTGCCTATCAAAAGCAGTGTTATTATCACTATATTCTGTGCATAAACAGGCGCCGGAATCAAGAAAAACTTGTGCATATTCAAAAGCAGTCCTTGAATGCCGTTCAAGGGTAAAACCGCTATTATTGATGCCACAAATCCGTAAAATGCACCCTGCATTACTAGCGGAGTTTTTATGTACCAGTTTGAAACCCCCATTAATCGCATAATCTCAATTTCTTCTTTCCTTGACTGTATTACCAGCTGAATAGTATTATTGATAATCGTTATCGTCAATGCGGCTGAAATAATTACTACAAATATCATTGTTGTATTAACAACATGTGTCAATAATTGTATCTTTTTTGCAAGCTCCTTTGCATAACCTATATCTTCAACTCCTGACATAGTTTTTATTGAATTATAGACTTCCATCGTGTTTTCCGGTTTATCTACTCTTACCCTCAAAGTATCCGGAAGCGGATTCTCCATATCATGAAGCCCCAAATCCTTCTTCAGGTTATTCCATGAATCAACCTTTGGAATAAGTTTAATTGATTTTACATGTTTAACAGTTCTTATTCTGTCAGATACAGTAGAAGGAGAGGCGTTTTGTTTCAAATAAACCGAAATTTCAAGTACGTTGCCAAGCTCACCTGCAAATGCAGACAACGAAAGCGTAAATCTGAAAAGAATCCCGAATATCGTCAATATAGCTGCCATTGTTGTAATTATAACAATATTTATAGTCCAGCCGGTTCTTAAAATATCATTAACAGCTTCCATAAGAATTCTGTAGGCAATTCTTATGTCGCAAAGCCAATCCTTCGGTATATGTTTTTTTACTGTTTTCTTTAACTGCTGCCTGTTATTGTCCATAAGTTCCTGCCTGAATATCTCTTATTATTTCTCCGTTCTCAAGGGTTAATACCCTCTTTCTAAACCTGTCAACAAGAGTAAAATCGTGAGTCGATACAATTACCGTTATTCCCCGCTGATTAATTTGTTCCAAAATCTGCATAACTTCAAGTGAGTTTTTAGGGTCAAGATTACCCGTAGGTTCATCAGCTATTAAAAGCGGAGGCCCGTTTACCAAAGCTCTTGCTATACTTACCCTTTGTTGTTCCCCGCCTGACAGCTCAGAGGGTTTGGCGTGCATTTTATCAAGCAGACCTACTACCTTTAATGCACCGGTTACACGATTGCGAATTTCGGATGTACTTATACCCAGCGTTCTGATAACATAAGCAATATTGTCATATACTGTTTGATTTTGAAGAAGTTTATAATCTTGAAATACAATTCCCATACATCTTCTAAGATTTGGAACTTTGTCCGACGGAAGATTTGCTATATTTATACCCCCTATTAACACAGTTCCAGTGGTAGGTGTTTCTTCTTTATAGAGCATTTTCATAAGAGTAGATTTCCCTGCACCTGATGCCCCTGTTATAAAGACAAACTCTCCCGACAAAATATCAAGATTTATATTTTTTAATGCATATGTATTTTTATATTTTTTTGTTACCGCTCTTAATTGAATCATATTTCCTTAATTATCCTATTTGCAATACTCTCAGAATCCAGTCCGTAGTACTTTAAAAGTGACTTTGCATCTCCGCTCTGGCCAAATTCATCTTTTATCCCGATTCTCATAACATTAGCCGGATAATATTCGGATAAAGCCTCGCATACAGCAGATCCCAGACCGCCGTTTATTGAATGATTTTCTACTGTTACCGCCAATCCTGTCTTTTTTACGCTATTTATAACGGTTTCCGAATCAAAAGACTTAACAACAGGAACGCTTATTATTTCTGCATTAACACCTTGTTTTTGCAGAATATCCGATGCCTTGCATACCTCTGAAAGAACATCTCCGTTTGATATTAATGTTATATCTTTTCCTTCCTTTAGCACGACTGCTTTATTAGGATTAAATTTATAATTCCACGAATAAATATCAGGCAGGCTGTTGCGGGCAACTCTGATATATACAGGTCCATTATGTTCCAAAGCATATTCCATAGCCTGTTCACATTCATTGCAATCTGCGGGTACAATAACCGTCATATTCGGAAGTCCTCTCATCAGCGAAACATCCTCCAATGCCTGATGAGTTGCACCGTCTTCGCCTACCGTAATTCCACCATGAGTTCCTATTATTTTAACATTTGCATGCTGATAGCAAACAGAAGTCCTAATTTGGTCATAAGCTCTGCCTGTTATAAAAACCGCAAATGCTGATGCAAAAGGAATCTTGCCCGATAAAGCCAATCCGGCCGAAGTTGTTATAAGATTCTGCTCTGCTATACCTACATTAAAAAATCTTTCGGGATATTCTTTTGCAAAAAACTTTGTCTGCGTAGAAGCCGACAAATCTGCATCAAGAACAACCACATTGCTGTTCTTAGACCCAAGCTCTACAAGTTTTTTACCATAAGCCTCTCTTATTGAGCTCTTTTTTTCATAATCAATTGTGAGCATTATTATCCCCCATGGTATGATTATACCACAAATTATGAAAAATAGTCACAAATTAATTTTTCTTTATGCGGAATTATTCTTTTAAATCCATTAATAAGAGGGTTCTTTTCTAAATTCTGAAGCTGTTTTTTAAGAACCGCTTTCTTTAATATAAGAGAATTAAACAAATCCTCACAAACTTCAGAACCGTTTGAATGTTCAATCAATCTTTTTATTTGTAACTCGGTTTGGTGTATTTGTTTTTTTAGAAGTTCTTTATTGTTCACAAAATGACCTCATCTTCTATAAGAATATATCTCTTTATAAAAATTTTCATCAATCTTTTAGTGGATAAATTATAAGTAGTATTTTCAAATTCCTTAATATATCTTAAAAAAATCCTAAAAATTTCCGCCCAAGTTGTTTTGCTAATGTCGCTGTATTTGGCTTTAAATTCAAAAAAAATAAGCAGATCTTAAAAAAAATCTGCTTATTTATCTGATTTTATTATTTACCTGTATACCGCTTTATCCTTTATTCGGTATTCGCATTGCATAGAATGAGCGAACAACAAATATTAAAGCGAGTACCAAAAGTACAGCTCCCGTAGGTTTGGCACAGCATTGGAAAGCAGGATTAATTGCGATTTCCATGGCTAACAAACCAAACAAAGTTGTAAATTTGATAATCGGGTTCATAGCAACTGAAGAAGTATCTTTGAACGGATCGCCTACCGTATCTCCGACAACCGTTGCTGCATGAAGCTCTGTACCTTTTTCAGCCATATCAACTTCAACAATTTTCTTTGCATTATCCCAGCATCCGCCTGCATTTGCCATAAATACAGCCTGAAATAAACCGAATACCGCAATTGCTATAAGATAGCTTACAAAGAACGAAACCGGTGTAGCAACATCCCCGTTTGGAGATGATAAGCAGGCAAAAGACAACGCAAAAGCAAACAATGCTATGAAAATATTATACATGCCCTTTTGAGCATATTGTGTACAAATCTTAACAACTTCTTTGGAATTTGCAAGATTTGCACTCTTTTCATCAGCTTCACCAAGATGAATATTTTCTTTAATGTATTCAACCGCTCTGTATGCACCTGTTGTAACAGCCTGCATTGAAGCGCCTGAGAACCAGTATATTACTGCACCGCCCGCTATAAAGCCAAGAAGTGTGTATGGGTTCAAAAGGTTGAGAATCATTTCAGGCTGAATTCCCAAGGTTTCTTTGATTACAAGAATCAATGAAAATATCATTGTGGTAGCACCAACTACAGCCGTTCCTATAAGTACTGGTTTGGAAGTAGCTTTGAAGGTGTTACCAGCACCATCATTTTCTTCTAAATATCTCTTTGCATTTTCAAAATCGGGAGTAAATTCATAGTATTTTTCAATACCTTCTTTTACACCATCGACTTCTTCAATTAAAGATAATTCGTATACGGATT
The DNA here is from genome assembly GCA_945487905.1 of uncultured cyanobacterium. Taxonomy (GTDB): domain Bacteria; phylum Cyanobacteriota; class Vampirovibrionia; order Gastranaerophilales; family Gastranaerophilaceae; genus CAG-196. The sequence continues at coordinate 5,268 of CALYTW010000044.1, read as the reverse complement.
GAGCATTATCCGTTACAGGTCCGTACGAATCAACCGCAATTGTAACAGGTCCCATTCCCAAGAATCCGAATGCAACCAGACCAAATGCAAATACGGACGGGTAAATCATTGTAGCCTCAGGTATGTGCAAGCTTGCAAAATAAGCTAATCCCATAAGAAGAACTACAATTGAACCTATCCAGAAGCCTGAAAAATTACCCGAAACAATACCTGAAAGAATAGTTAACGAAGCTCCGCCTTCTTTTGATGCCACAACAACTTCGTGAGTATGCTTAGCATGCGGGCTTGTAAATACCTTTGTTGCCTCAGGTATCAATGCTGCACCTAATGTACCGCAGGAAATTATTATGGAAAGTGTTAACCATAAGTTTTCCGGCAGTTCTCCGAGTAATGTTTTACTGACACAGAATGTCATTATAATTGACAATATTGAAGTAATCCAAACCAAACTTGTCAAAGGAAATTCAAAATCAAATTTTTTAGTTGTCTTATCATAAATTTTAGTTACAACGCCATTTATCCAGTATGAAACAACAGATGTAATAATCATCAGGAATCTCATTGTGAAAATCCAAGCAAGTAATTGAACCTGATAATCTTTGAATACACCTAACAAAATAAAACTTACAAGTGCAACACCTGTTACGCCGTATGTTTCAAATCCGTCTGCGGTAGGCCCGATAGAATCTCCGGCATTGTCTCCGGTACAATCCGCAATAACACCGGGGTTTCTCGGATCATCTTCTTTAATACCAAACTGGATTTTCATCAAGTCCGAACCGATATCTGCGATTTTTGTAAAAATACCGCCTGCTACACGAAGTGCAGATGCACCAAGAGATTCTCCGATTGCAAACCCGATGAAGCAAGCTCCTGCAAGTTCCCCCGGAACAAACAAAAGGATAACAAGCATCATTATAAGTTCAATTGAAACCAGCAGAACTCCGATACTCATACCCGCTTTTAACGGTATGCCCAGAATCTCCAAAGGTTTTCCTCTGAGTGCGGTAAATGCCGTTCTTGAATTTGCAAGAGTGTTCATTCTTATACCAAACCACGCTACAAGATATGAACCTAAAATGCCGAGAACCGACCAGCCTAAAATAATAAACACGGATGAAGGTTTCATGCCCTGCAAATACCAGAAATAAAACGCAATACAAAGACCTATCAAGACCTCTAATGCAAGCAGGAATTTACCCTGTTGAATAAGATAAGTTTTACAGGTCTCAAAAATTGTGTTGCCAACTTCTTCCATCTTTGCATGTACCGGCACTTTCTTAACACGAAGAAATTCAATAAGTCCAAAAATCACACCAATAATAGAAACAATAAGACCTATAACCAAAAGGTTATAGCTGTCTACACTTGCTTCCTTGATGTTTGGCACTACAAGTGAAGCTTCTCCCGCAAAAGAAGGTACACAAATAAGCATAAGCAAAGATGCAAACATTGACTTAAAAAATGTGTTTTTCATAAATTCTCTCTCCTTATACGAAAAATAATAAATCAAACACTAATTTGTATAGTTATTATATAAAACCTTTATAAATAAGGCAAGCGGTTTAATAAACCGGAACATCTATAGGGTTCAAAAGCTGTACATCAAGAATATCTCCTTCTTTTATAACAACATCCTGACCTTTTCTGAACATATCCGCAATACTGTCTCCTAGATAATAACCGGCTCCACCTATAAATCCTCCTATAGCACAGAATGGAGTTGTTAAATACTGTAATCCCGGATGTGAATCTTTGACACCGAGTCCATAATTCGTAGCATTTTTGGTTATTTCAACAGCTCTTGCATAATTATTTTTTAGCGCCTCTCCATAGCCAAGATTTTTATAAAGGCCGCCGTCATAGTATATTTTATCAAATTTGCATACTGACATATCAAGTGGAATCTGTCTGCCTGACGGGGTTACAACATGATCGAAGTCAAGGTACAGTTTTGCTCCTCTTGAAAACCTTTTTGCTGTTTTAAGGTTGTCGATACTTCCTCTTATTACTGAGCCTACAGGTAGTATAACACTTGAATCCGCAGACTGTTCATTTATAAGAGTAGCCGTAAACGGGTCGCCTACTCCGCCGGTATATGTAGTAACACCCCGCATAACCTGAAGCTGAAATCTTGTTCCTGCAGGAATCCTTTTGGTATTAGCATTCGCTCTGAAAGGCGCTGAATCTGCCGTCATAATTGTAAACGCAAATACCAGCATTAATGATATTAAATTCTTTTTGTTTAACATAGTTTCTCTCTCTCCACAAATCAATGATAGTATACCACCAGTATTAACATTATGCAATTTAGTTCCCTAAATTAAAAAAATCATACTTTTCCGGCATGTTTTTTATAAGCTCGGATGCAACAAAAGCTGTCACAGGTACACATATTATTATTGCAGAACTTCCTATTAGTGCAGATGCAATCTCTGTAACAACCTGCCCCAAGTTAATAAACTTTTGAAAATCAATATTAGAAGCAAGTAATAGTAAAGGAAGCGCACTTCCCATATAAACAAGAATAAGGGTATTTGCCATAGTTCCTATTATATCTCTGCCAACATTCATCCCGCTTACAAACAGGTCCTTTACTGTTTTTGTATTATCAACGGAATATATTTCATTAATCGTACTTGCAATAGACATCCCGACATCCATTACCGCCCCTAATGTTGCTAAAATAATCATTGAAATTGTTATTGAAACAAAATTCAGCTCCGGATGAGCGGAATATAAAAATATTGAGTTTTCGTTGTTTAATCCCGATAAATGTGCAAACTTTACTGCTATCATAGACAAAAATCCTGCAAAAATAAGGCTGAGTACGCACCCAACTGTCGCCGAAGTACTTTTACGATTAAATCCGCCGACCAGATACATTGTTACTGCCGTTGAAGCAATACATACCAGAATTGTTGATAAAACAGGATTAAGCCCAACGAGCATCATTGGAGTTAATGCATAATATATTAAAGCACATGTCATTATAATAGAAACCAAGCTGCACAAGCCTTTTTTTCTACCGACGTATATCAGCAAACCGCAAAAAATTAAACCAAGCCACATTAAAACTCCAGAACGGCATATATCTTCTACTGAAAAAACAAGTTCGTCACCGTCAGTTTCGACATGAAGAAGCACTTTTACACCGTTTTGCAGCCGTATATCATAATACGGGTTTCCGGTCAGCATATTATCAACTTTAACCATGCTTCCCCTCAACGCACCTTTCAAAAGCATTATTTCTACGGTTTGTTTTGTCTGAACATTATCTCCTTCCCCAAAATCAACATATTCGACATTTTTAACAATTCCGGTCTGCGAGGGAAGTATCTGCATGTCTTCTGCAAAAACACTTGAAAACGACATCATAACAAATATAAAAAACAATAATAATTTTTTCATATAATTATCCTAAAAAAGAGTCTGCTGCTCTGACGGAGGTTTAAAACCAAGATGTCTGTAGCCTTCCGGAGAAACTTTTCGTCCTCTGGGTGTCCTTTGAAGAAGTCCTGCCTGAAGCAGATAAGGTTCACAAACATCCTCAATTGTTCTTACATCTTCACTCAAAGCCGCAGCAATTGTTTCTATTCCGACAGGCCCGCCGTCATATTTATCAATTATCAGGTTTAGCAATGCCCTGTCTGTTGTATCCAGCCCAAATTCATCTATTTTTAGTATATCAAGAGATTCATTCGCAATCTTTTCATTAATAATTCCGTCATATTTAACAATTGCAAAATCTGAAACTCTCTTGACAAGCCTGTTTGCAATTCTGGGGGTTCCTCTTGAACGCATTGCTATAGCCTTAGCTCCGTCTTCCGTAATGCCTATTTCCAGTATTTTAGCGGTTCTTTCAACAACTTTTGCCAATTCGTTAACCGAATAGAACTCCAGTCTGTGAATCATGCCAAACCTGTCTCTCAAAGGACTTGAAAGTTCTCCGGCTTTTGTTGTAGCACCTATAAGAGTAAATTTTGGAATCGGTATTCGCATGGTCTTTGCGGTTTGATTTTTTCCGGTTGTCATATCCAAGGTAAAATCTTCCATTGCAGGATATAAAATTTCTTCCGCCACCTTATTGAGACGGTGAATTTCATCTATAAACAAAATTTCTCCGCCCTTTAGCGACATTAAAATGCCGATTATATCACGTGGTCTTTCAAGAGAAGGTGCTGAAGTTATTTTAATTTCAACTCCCATTTGCGAAGCTATGACTCCAGCTATAGTCGTTTTCCCAAGCCCGGGAGGCCCGTAAAAAAGTATATGGTCAAGTGGTTTTTCACGCCTTTTCGCCGCTTCAAGGATTATTTTCAATGTCTCCTTAAGCTCGCTTTGACCAATATAACTGTCAAAATCTTTCGGTCTTATTGTATTCTCAAAAGTCTTGTCAAACTCTATTGCTTCAGATTTTATATTAGGATTTTTTTTAATAGAAGCTTTAGAAGGTTTTTCCCCGCCATATTTTAAATTATCGTCTGAAATAATTGCCATAAAGAAATTATACCATAGATTGGATATTCAACAAAATATATATCTAGTTGTATTAGTACATTGAAATAATATTCGTAATTGCATTTTTTGCAATATTAAAAATTTCAATCATTTTTTCGTATTCGTATGGATTTCCCTCTGATGTTGTTTGAAAATCAACTATTTTACCGCTTTTAGTAAGAATGACATTAGAATCCACTTGAGCATGAGAATCTTCTTCGTAACACAAATCAAGGAGTATTTCATCATTAACAATACCTATTGAAACTGCGCCTATCGGTTCAATTATAGGAGATTCACTTAATTTTTCGTCTTGTATAAGCTTTTCTACTGCATCTTTAAGCGCAAGATATCCTCCACATATACTTGCAGTTCTTGTGCCTCCGTCTGCCTGAATGACATCCGCATCGATTGTAATTGTCATATTAGGCATTTTCCCCAAATCCACGCATGCTCTGAGGCTTCTGCCTATCAATCTTTGTATTTCGTGTGTTCTTCCCGAAACTTTATCACGCTCACGTTTGCATCTGGTATTTGTTGCAGAAGGCAATAGCGAGTATTCTGCTGTTACCCAGCCTCTATTGTCTCCTTCCTCCATCCATTTAGGTTTCTTTAAATCCACTGAAGCCGTAACTATTACTTTTGTATCTCCAAATTCAACAAGTACAGAGCCTAATGCATGCTTTGTAAAATTATGAGTAAATTTTATATTTCTTAGTTGATCGTTGTTTCTTCCGTCAAGTCTCATTATTAAACCCTCCCATAGTA
>CALYTW010000043.1 GCA_945487905.1 uncultured cyanobacterium | reverse complement strand
ACAAATTGCTTCAGGCGAATTTTTTGTTCCCAAAGATAAAGTCTTTTTGCTTGTATATGGCTGGACATAAGGTTCTACACCTATTTTCTTTAATCCTGCAGACCATGCTACAGATATATCCCCCATGTGAGGGAATGCTACTTTAATTTTTTTTTGCTTATTTTTATTCATTTTCTGTTCCTTAAACACTCAACGGTGTTTCCAGTGTATCGATTTTCACATCAACCCTGTTTGGAAAGCTATGCTTTAAATTATTGACCAAATCGTTTGTTGTTCTTACCCAAAAAATTGAAGATGTCATTATTCTTGTTGAATATCCGTCAGTTTCAGGTAATTTTATCATTACAGGATTATCTCCATGGTATTTTGCGAGTATATTTTTCAGCCCAAAAAGTTCTTCATACTTCATTTCATCAGCCAGACTAACTGTAACAATATTTGAATTATCAATTGATTTTACATTCTCTATTACAACGCTAAGCTGGTCTTCCCCTCTGTGTTGAAGCCGTCCAGTGATAATAACCCTTGATTCAGGCTGTAAAATATCCGCATAATCAATAAGTTTTTTATGAAAACAGACACAATCAACCTTACCTGTCAAATCTTCGAGAGTAACAAATCTCAAGAATTTTGACGGATCTTTTTTAGTGGGAATCTGCCTTGTTGCTGTTATAAGCCCGCAAATTGTAACCAAATCATCCTCTCTGACATCATTTAGTTCGCTTATTTTGTGTGATATAAGATAAGGTAATTTGTCTCTTATAGAAAAAAGCGGATGAGATGTGACATAAAAGCCCAAAAATTCCTTTTCAAATTGCTGAAGTTCTTTATCCGTATATTCTTCACTATCTCCTAAAAGCTGATACTGAACTCCTGAAAAGTCTTCCTCAAGTCCTGCAGATGCAAATAAACTTACCTGCCCCATTGCTTTGTCTTTGGCTTCTTTTGACGTTACATCCAATATATGCTCAATATTTTCCAAAAGTTGTTTTCTGCTTTTTTCTATGTTAGAAAAAGCTCCCGCTTTAATCAAACCTTCAAGTGACTTTTTGTTAACATATTTAGCATCAACTCTTTTGCAAAAATCAAAAATGCTTTTAAATTCTCCATTTTCTTCACGTTCATTAATGACAGCTTCACAAACAGGTTCTCCGACCCCTTTAATAGCAGCCATTCCAAAACGAATATTTTTTCCGTCAGGAGAGTATTCCAAGTACGACTTATTAATATCAGGCGGTAATACTTTTATACCATACTTATTTGCTTCTTCAATGTATAATTGAGTCTGGTCTTTATTATCCGCAACACTTGAAAGCAATGCTGACAAGTATTCAACAGGAAAATGGCATTTTAAATATGCAGTCTGGTAAGCTACAAAAGCGTATGCAGCAGAATGTGACCTGTTGAAACAGTAGGAAGCAAAGTTCAATATTTGATCAAAAAGTTTTTCCGCATCTTCCTTCTTCATATCGTGTTTTGCAGATGCTTCGATAAATTTTCCCCTTTGTTCTTCCATAGTTTTAAGGTCTTTTTTACCCATCATACGGCGAACCTGATCTGCCTGACCTAACGAATAATCAGCAAGCACCTGAAAAACTTGCATAATTTGTTCCTGATAAACTATTGTTCCGTAAGTATCTTTCAAAACAGGCTCTAATAGCGGATGTGCATAAGTAATTTCCTGTAATCCGTGTTTTCTTGCCACAAAATCATCTACCATCCCTGAACCCAATGGACCTGGACGGAAAAGTGCAACTAAAGCACCCAAATCTTCAAATACGTCAGGCTTAAGACGTTTTACAAGATTAATCATCCCCTGTGATTCAAGCTGGAATACACCTACTGTTTCGCCCTTAGAAAGCATTTTATAAGTTTCAGCATCATCCAGCGGAATATTATTAATATCCAAATCTACACCGTGATATTGTTTTATCATAGCAACGGTTTTGTATATCATTGTAAGGTTTCTCAGCCCTAAAAAGTCCATTTTGAGAAGGTCAAGAACCTCGGTCGCTTCGTGTTTCGGGTATCCGGTCTGTACTATACCGTCTTTTGAAGGCTGAACAGGTAGAATTGTATCAAGAGGTGCATGCGAAATTATTACACCCGCTGCGTGAGTACCGGTTCCGCATTTTAATCCTTCAATTGCTAATGCCATATCAACCCAGCGTTTGAAGCTTATTTCATTTCCGGTATCGGGATTGATAATTTTATAATCCTCATCGTATAATTGTTTGAAATCAGATATCCCATCCGAAGATAAAATATCTCTGAGCCATTCGGCTTTTGGATTTACAGCCTTTGCAACATCAAGCGCAGGTTCAATCAATCCCGTAAGTCTGTTAGCTTCAACAAACGGAACTTGCAAAACCCTGCCTACACCTTTAAACGCAGCTTTCGGTGCATAAGTAGAAAACGTAATTACCTGACAAACTTTGTCCTCGCCGTACTTTTGAATAACGTAATCAATAACCTCACTACGCCTGTCAATACAAAAATCAATATCAATATCAGGCATCGTAAATCGTTCCGGATTTAAAAATCTTTCAAACAAAAGTTTGTGCTTAATCGGATCAATATCAGTAATTTCCAGTGCATAAGCGACAACTGAACCGGCTGCCGAACCTCTCCCCGGACCTACAGGAATGCCCTTTGTCTTAGCAAAATGTATAAAATCCCAAGTTATAAGGAAATATGCCGGAAATCCCATTTGATTTATTACACCAAGCTCATATTTCGCACGTTCAATAATTTCATCAGGCACAGGATTTCCGTACCTTTTTTTAAGACCTTCCATTACCAGATATTCAAGATAAGTCGGAATTGTATACCCTTCAGGTACTTCATAATGCGGTAAAGGTGCATTGTGAAGTTCAATTTCCACATCGCATTTTGAGGCTATATCTTCAGTATTTTGACAGCATTCTTCAAACATCTCATCACTCATCCACGAAAATGCCTGACGCATCTGTTCTTTTGATTTAATATAAAATTCATTATTTGGGAATGAAAATCTGTTTTTATCATCTTTATTTGCATTTGTTTGCAGGCAAAGAAGTGTATCCTGAGCATCCGCATCTTCTTTATTCAAGTAGTGCGAATCATTCGTTATAATCATTTTTATATCAAGTTCACGAGCGAGTTTTATCAAATCAGGATTTGTACGTTTCTGATCATCCAGACCGTGATCTTGAAGTTCAATATAATAATCTTCTCCGAATAAATCCTTGTACCTTTGTGCAGTCTCTTTTGCCTTAGTTTTATCCCCCGACAGCAAGTCTTTTAAAACCTCTCCGCCCAAACAGGCAGATGTACATATCAAACCTTCATAATGTTCTTTTAAAAGTTCAAAATTGATTCTCGGTTTGTAGTAAAACCCTTCACACCAAGCAGTTGAAACGAGTTTAATAAGATTTTTATAACCTTGCTGATTTTTTGCAATTAAAATCAAGTGGTACAAAGGATTGTGATGGCTATCCTGTTTATGTATATCTCCGTCGTGAACATAAAATTCGCATCCTATAAGCGGATTAACACCCGCTTTTTTTGCAAGCTCATAAAACTCAATAGCTGAATACATAACACCGTGGTCAGTTATTGCAACTGCAGGCAATTCATTTTCTTTAGCATAATTTACGAGGTCATTAACCCTAATCATACCGTCTAAAAGTGAATACTCCGTGTGAACATGTAGTGGAATGAACTTAGTCATACCTCAAATCTAGCACAGACATTCCATCCCTTCAAGAAAACATGTCAAAATTTTTACAACGGGCAATAATCGCTGTAAATTACACTCGACCAGCCTTTAAAGTAGCTTATTTGTGTCAGAGAGCCTGTCTTTATTAAAATTTTGTGCTGATTTTCGGGAGAGATTTCTAAAGCTATTCCCAGAGATGATTGTATAACATCAGGTGTTGTAACCAGAATAATCCGATTGCCGGCATTTTCTGAAATTAGTTTTTCTATTACTTTAGAAACTCTTTTATTAAAAACATCCAGAGCCTCACCGTCTTCAGGAGTCTGCGACAAAACTTTCGCTCCGTTTTCGCCAAATATATCATTGTATAACAAACCTTGCCATTTCCCGTAATCTCTCGGAAGCAAATCTATAATTTTTGCCTTTTGTTTAAACAATTTTGCCACTACCTGTGCTGATTGTGTACAACAGGCAATAGGGGTTGTATATATATTGTCATACGCAACTCCTCTTTTTTCAAGATATTCGCATACTTTTTCCATCTCTTCTTCACCGACATCATTAAGTTTCGGATATTTTAAACCATTTCCGATAATACCTGCCATTGAATGCAACGTCGCTCCATGGGATATAAATGTAATTTTACATATACGTTTAAACATAAAGACCTCTATTTACATTATAACATATTGTCTTATGTTTAAAAGTCCGGCTTGATTTTTTATGCTATTCTATTATATAAAACTGAACGCTATTATAGAATCCATATTTACATGAAGCCAATCATAGTAAGATTCATTCTCACAAATGCCTTCATAGGAATCACTTATATTACAAAGTCTCGCATTTGTCAGATTAATACAAGAATACTTATTGCATTCCTCGCATTCATACACACTGCCTACTATCTGGTAGTGAGCAGTTAAAATAACCACCTTTGTTGAATTACTTTTTTCCATAATTTTCTTAAAATGTTTCGCTTTATCCATAATTTTACCCCTTGTTTTCAACTAACTAGAGTACTCAAAAACAAAACATTTATAAATTAATCTACCGGCTATAAAATCATATCATTAAAATCTACAGGATCATCATAATTAAACATATGTACAAAAGTGTAAAGCACCTTTGCGGAAAATTTCTTTGTTCCTACTTCCAGCATAGTTCTCAGAGCATCTCTGTTGCTTGAAGTATGGAACGAAGTCCTGTTGTACGCAAGATTATCATAATAATTAGCTACATTAACTATTTGCGCCCACTCAGAAATATAGTCGCTTGATAACCCTTTCGGATAACCGGATCCGTCATTATTTTCATGGTGTTCAAGAGCAACTTTTGCTATAATTTCTTCCAGACCTAATTCTTTCCTGATTAAATTATACCCTAATACCGTATGCTCGGCTACAACCGTTTCATGAGTTGTAAGAAGGGAGTTCTCATCCTCAATTTTCAATTTGAATTTACCTATATCATGAAGCATACTTGCTAAAACCAATTTTTCGATAGCAGAATTTGTATATTCAAACCGTTTTGCAATTAATCCGGAAACTATCGCCACATTCAACGGATGACAGATTTCATATTCGCCTAAAAAACGAACCTGAGAACCTTTCTTTGATCGAAATAACTGTTTAAAAATATCCGTCATCATTACACTTGACAATTGATTTAATTTTACCAAACCTTCTTTGTAGTAGCCTTGAGTTAACAAATCAAGTGTCTTTCGCATAAAATATTTTAGTCTTACCTGTAAATCAGATTTTAAAACATTATCTTTATTAATAACAGTTTCAAAATCCGATGTATCCAAACCGTCAAAAGAAAAATTAACCAGCCGATTCCTGTTAGAAGAATTTTTTTCCTTTATTTCACCATCTAATTCGACATCATCACTAATCCCTGCCGAAATATTATCCGTATAAATTTTTGCATAATTTTTCAGCATTATAAGTTTGCCGGGAGTTAAAACCTCACCAGCAGAAAGAATTTTGGCATTTGCTTCATTATACAAATCAAAGGGCAGAATCTTAAATCCGCCTAGTTCATCTCTTGTTACAACTCTCATATTCGCATTATATCATTATGTATAATATAATTACATACATTATTTGCTTTATTTTTCTTCGTTTCTGCGTTTTTCATGATAACTGTAAAAAGCATATATTGCAAAACCGACGGCTAGCCAAATAATAAAATATAAAGCGGAGGTAGCTTTTGCACTGAATTTGCAGTACATTAATCCGGCACAACACAATATGCCGAAAATCGGAAACCACGGACAAAATGGCACTTTAAAAGGTCTTGTTCGTTCAGGTTCGGTTTTTCTCAATATTAATACCGCAATGCAAATTATTATAAATGATGTAAATGTTCCGAAGTTACACAACTCTGCGGAGATATTCAAATCCATAAACAGCCCGCAAATTATGACAATCAAACCTGAAATCCAGGTCATAATATGCGGTGTTTTGAACTTTTTGTGAATAGCATTCAATGATTTTGGCAAAAAGTTATCTCTGCTCATTGCAAAAAGAATTCTTGTCGTACCAAGCTGATAAATTAACAAAACCGTTGTTAATGCACACAAAGCACCTACTGATATCAATCCTGCATACCAGTGTATGCCTAAAAAACGCATTGCATGTGCCAAAGGAGCCTGAGTATCAATTAAGTGCAACGGCACAACACCTGTCAATACAAGTGCTGCACATATATATAAAACAGTACATAGAACAAGTGTTCCCAAAATAGCTACGGGTAAATCCCTTTGAGGATTTTTTGTTTCTTCTGCGGCAGTTGAAATTGCATCAAATCCCACGTATGCAAAAAATATTACAAATGCTCCGGTAAAAATTCCTTCAACACCGTTCGGAGCAAAAGGAATCCAGTTTTCAGGCTTAACATAAAACGCTCCGACTACAATGAATGAAAGTATTATAAAAAGGTTTACTCCGACCATAATCGTAGCAACCTTTGTTGATTCTTTAATCCCTTTTATAAGTAATATTGTTAAAACAAGCACTATAAATATCGCCGGAAGATTTGCTGCCACAGGAATTTCAATACCAAAAGGCAAATTTATAAAAGGCATCATATTATGCGGATCTAAACCTTGTCTGTTACAAATTTCATACATTGAACGATAATCATTTCTGAGCCATAAAGGATAATTTACAATCCAAGCGGGAAGTATATGTTTAAACCCTTTGAGAAGCTGTACTAAATATCCTGTCCATGCGCTTGCAACCGTTATATTACCGATTGCATATTCAAGCATCAATATCCAGCCGACCATCCAAGCCATAAATTCGCCCATAGTTGCATAAGTATATGTATAAGCACTACCTGCGACAGGTATCATTGCTGCTATTTCAGAATATGAAAGAGCAGAAAATACACTCGCAAGCGCTGCTAAACACATTGAAATAACAACAGCAGAACCTGCACCCAAACCATCCGTGCTGCCGATTATAGCGGAACCTATTATTGTAAATATCCCTGTACCGACTACAGCACCAATACCTATAACTATAAGATCAAATACATTTAAAGTTTTCTTTAATTCTGAATTTACCCCCTCCTCGATAAGCGACTGAGGAGATTTCCTCTCAGAAATATTTCTTATTAAAGTTTTTATTTTTTCCATTTTATTCTTCTATTTGTGATAATTCGGCTTTTCTGCTTTTCTTGTATCCGTAACTTGCGTAAATAAGTATACCCATTATAACCCAAACAAGAAATAATTCCGTTGATAAAATCGCAGATTCTCCCTTTGCAACAATCATGGAATACGCCATTAATCCACCGCAGCAGAGTATGCCCAAAATCGGGAACAAAGGGCAGAAAGGCACTTTAAAAGATCTTTCTCTGTCGGGATCGATTTTTCTTAATATCAAAATTGCCAGACAAACAATTATGTACGAAGTAAATGTACCGAAATTACATAACGAAGCCGCAACATTAAGATCAAGAATTAATGTTCCAAGTATACCAACCACCCCTACTGTTAAAGTTAAAATATGCGGAGTATTAAATTTAGGGTGGACTTTTTGAAAAACTTTCGGCAAAAAGTTATCTCTGCTCATTGCATATAAAACTCTCGTTGATGCCATGTGCAAAACCAACAGAACCGAAGTTAAACCGGCCAAAGAACCTATTGAAATTAAACCTGCCGCCCAGTCCATTCCAATAACAGACATAGCGAATGCCATTGGTGCTTTCAATAGTCCCTCCGGAATCGGCACTCCGCTTGTCGGCTGCATACCTGTCAAAACCAGAGCAACCAGAGTATATACAATTGTCGTTATAGCAAGAGAACCGATTATACCTATAGGCAAATCTTTCTGTGGATTTTTGCATTCTTCTGCCGCTGTTGCCAGTGCATCGAACCCGATGTATGCAAAGAAAATTATAAATGCACCCATAAATATGCCTTCCAAACCGTTTGGTGCAAAAGGCGTCCAGTTTTCAGGCTTTATAAAAAATGCACCGGCAAGCACAAACAAAGCTATAACTCCAAGCTTTACCGCAACCATTATTCCTGCCATTTTTGCAGAATCTTTTGTTCCCTTGATTAAAATGGCAGTTGTCAAAATAATCATTATTATCGCAGGAAGATTTATACTTATAGGAATACCCGCTAAAGAAGGTATTACACTGTGATAATCCAAACCCTGCATATTGCAATAATTAACGGCACTCCTGTAATCATTAACCAGCCATACCGGAGGATTTACAAACCAAGCCGGAAGAAAGGATGAAAACCCTTTTATAAATTGTAGAAAATGGTTTGTCCAAGCACACGCAACCGCAATAAAACCGATAGCGTACTCAAGCATAAGAATCCAGCCGATAAGCCAAGCCATAAATTCACCCAATGTTGCAAACGTGTACATATAAGCTCCGCCTGCAACAGGAATCATTGTAGCAAATTCGGTATAACAAAGTGCTGAAAATACGCACGCTATTGCTGCAATTACCATGGAAATTATTAATGCAGGCCCTGCACCGCTTTCTCCTGCCGCTGCAACACCCACTATGGCAAAAATTCCGGAGCCGATTATCGCACCTACTCCCAAAAGTATTAAATCCCAAGCTCCAAGCGTTTTTTCTAACCCGCCCTTTTGTGCATTTGAAATCGCTTCATCAAGATTTTTACGTTTGACCAAATTTTTCGTTACATCGGTTAGTGTCATTTCAATCCTTTCGTCTTTTAATGGAAAATTGAAAATGGAAAGTAAAAAATTATTTTAAGTACTTACTTGTTGTTTTGACAATGCTTTTTAATAATTTTTACAAAGAGGGAATCCCATTTTTTCACGCTGTTCAACATAAAGTTTTGCAACAGCAGAAGCCATTGTACGAACTCTATTTATAAAATTGATTCGCTCGTCCTTGGAAATTACCCCTCTTGCATCAAGGAGGTTAAATGTATGCGAGCATTTTAAAACATAATCATAAGCAGGCAAAACCAGTTCAGCATTGACACAATTATCAACTTCTTTTTGATATGCATCAAAAAGTCCAAAAAGTCTGTCCGCATCTGAATACTCAAAATTATATTTCGACTGTTCAATTTCGTTTTGAAGGTATATTTCTCCGTATCTTAAATTGTTGTTCCACATAATGTCAAATACGGATTCTTTATTCTGAATATACATTGCAATTCTTTCAAGTCCGTATGTAATTTCCAAAGCCACAGGCTTAACCTCTAATCCGCCGACTTGTTGGAAATATGTAAATTGAGTAATTTCCATACCGTCAAGCCAAACTTCCCAGCCTACACCGGCAGCGCCAAGAGTCGGAGATTCCCAATTGTCTTCAACGAATCTGACGTCGTGTTTTGAAAGGTCAATACCCATAGCCTCAAGACTCTTTAAATACAACTCCTGGGCATTATCAGGAGATGGCTTCAATATTACCTGATACTGAAAATAGTGTCCGAGTCTGTTTGGATTTTCGCCGTATCTTGCATCAGTCGGTCTTCTGCATGGTTCAACCATAGCTGTTTGCCACGGTTCCGGCCCTAATGCTCTTAAAAAAGTAGCAGGATTCATTGTCGAAGCACCTTTTTCTATATCATAAGGCTGTTGAATAATACATCCGTACTCAGACCAGAACTTTGAAAGGTTTAAAATTAAATCTTGAAAATTTAATGCCATCTCTATTTCTCACTCTATTGTAAAATTTACACTTTTAAAATTATACACATAAAAGTGGGAAATGTAAAACATTTTGCGAGTCTATTGTAACAAATGTAACAGGTAGCAAGAGGACGGGAAATTGTTACTCAAACAAATATAATTGCTCTAATGACAATTATATATCAAAATCATGAGGGATAAAATTTAAAATATTTCCTCCGGCCTTATAAACTTCTCTGACCATAGTTGACGAAATAAGCATATTTTCAGGACTTGGTGTGAAATATACTGTCACAATTTCGGGAGCAAGAGTTTTATTTACCCCTGCAATCTGCTGTTCATATTCAAAATCAGCTGAATTCCTTATTCCACGTACCAGAATATTTACACCGTTTTTCTTTGCATATTCAACCGTTAAGCCTTCATATGAATCTACAGAAACATTCTCAAGCCCGGAGACACTTTTTATAATAAGCCCGAGTCTTTTTTTAACAGGTAAAAACCCCTTCTTTTCCGAATTATAAGCAACTGCAACGATAACTTCGTCAAACATTTCCGAAGCTTGTTTTAATATATCCAGATGTCCGTTTGTAAACGGGTCGAAACTCCCCGCAAAAAGTGCTTTTTTCATAATTTCCCTTGTTTTTTAATAATTATATCATGCTGTCAATTTTTATGTTAGAATTTATCTAACGGGGAGAGAAATATATGTCAATTATCATAATGATTTTACTTTTAAGTTTACTTATACTTGTACACGAAGCCGGACACTTTATTGCAGCAAGAGTATTCGGTATAAAAGTTGAAAAATTCGGTTTCGGTTTGCCTGTAGGTCCGACTCTTTTCAGCAAAAAAGTCGGAGATGTGGAAATCCTTGTACACGCTTTTTTGCTGGGCGGTTATGTTGCATTTCCGGATGACGACAAAGACTGCGATTTGCCTTCAGATTCACCCGACAGATTTGTTAACAAGCCTGCATGGCAAAAAGCAATCGTAGTTTCCGCAGGTGTAATTGCGAATGTAGTTTGTGCTTTGGCACTTGTAATGTTTGTTGCTCTTTGGACAAAACAGCTTCCATCGGGCAATTACGAAATTTATACCGGAAGTATAAGCGCACCAAAAGAAGCAAGCATTTGGGGTTCCGGCTTGGAAATAGGGGACAAAATCATTAGTGCCAATGGCTGTACAATCAATAATATATACTCTCTTGTGACAATTGTTAAAAACAGCGCAAAAAGCAACGGAACAATTTCAAAACAAATTGTTGACAAAAATTACGCTCAATTAAAAGCCTTAAACCCTGCACTTGAAAGAGACGAAATTATACCGGAAGGATTTTCAATAAGACTTCCCGAACATCCGGAAGCTGATGTTATAACAATGGACAAATATGCCGCAAAAGGTGCTAAATATTTTAAAAAAGAAGGATTTAAGCTCAATGAAAATTTAAAAGCGTTAAAAAAAGAAATTGACGAAAAAACTGTTTATACTTCTGACGGGAAACACACTCTGGAAGATATTGCAGAAGCTATTTCGGACGGACGACATCCGATTAATCTTACGGTTTTAAGAAACGGGGAAACGCTTACACTAAAACCAATTTACCCTGATGAAAAAGGGCTTATAGGAATAGGTCTTACCTCTAAACAAAAAATGATAAAGACAAATACGCCCGTAAAAATTATAAAAGGAAGCAGCAAGTACCTTTGGGATAACACTTATATGATGGTATACTCTCTGGGACAGCTGTTTACGGGAAATATTCCGATGAAGGATATGCACGGAGTTGTTGCAATAACAAAAATAGGGGGAGATATGATAGAAAAAACAGGTAAATCTGCAGGAATTCTTCTTGCAGCACTTATCTCAATGAACCTCGCAATTCTTAATATTCTTCCGATTCCGGCACTCGACGGCGGTCATCTGATGTTCTTATTAATAGAAAAAATTATCGGGAAACCGCTTGATGAAAAAGTTATTGAAAAGATTTCGTCAATATTTTTCACACTGCTTATTATTTTAATGGTATTTATAGTCTTTAATGACATAACAATGATTGTTCATAAATAAAAATATGTTATAAAAAAAACAGCTTGCAGATAAATCTGCAAGCTGTTTTTATGTATACTGCCATTAGTTATTATACAATGCTTAACGGTTTAGGGCCGGCATTGACAATTTCAGAAGGCATATTAGGATATTTGCTTGAGAAATTATCAGCAAACATCTGAGCCAACTTGTTAGCAGCCTCGTCATAAGCATTCTTATCAGCCCACATTCCTCTTGCATCAAGCATTTCGTCAGGTACATTAGGACATTGTACAGGGTAATCTACATTAAATACATCGTGGTGTCTGAATTCAATGCTGTCAAATGAGCCGTTAAGTGCAGCCGTTACCATCGCACGAGTATATGAAAGTTTCATTCTCTTAGCACCCATTGAAGCAGAACCGCCTGCCCAGCCTGTATTTACTAAATAGACTTTTGTTCCGTATTGGTCAAGTTTGTCGCCTAACATTTTTGCATAAACAGAAGCATCCATTGGCATAAACGGTTCGCCGAACAATGTTGAGAATGTCGGAACAGGTTCTGTAATACCTCTTTCAGTACCTGCCAATTTGGATGTAAAGCCTGTTACAAAGTGATACATAGCAGCATTCTTATCTAATCTTGAGATTGGAGGAAGAACACCGAATGCATCTGCTGTCAAGAAAACAACAACTTTCGGGATTCCGCCCACTGAAGGAATCGCTGCGTTGTTTATATAATTCACAGGGTAACCGACACGGGTATTTTCGGTTAATGAACCGTCTGCAAAATCAAGTTCTCTTGTTTCCGGATTCATAACTACGTTTTCTACAAGAGAACCAAATTTAATGGCATGATAAATATCAGGTTCGTTTTCTTCTGTTAAGTTAATACATTTTGCATAACACCCACCTTCAAAGTTGAATACACCGTCAGGAGACCAGCCGTGTTCATCATCTCCGATTAATTTTCTGTTCGGATCGGCAGAAAGTGTTGTTTTACCTGTTCCTGAAAGACCAAAGAATACTGCTGTTTCGTGAGTTTCGGGATCCATATTAGCCGAGCAGTGCATCGGAAGTACGTTCATCTTAGTCATAACATAGTTCATTGTTGCAAAAACAGACTTTTTAATTTCGCCTGCATATTGTGAACCTGCGATTATAATTGTATGAGCTTCATAGTCAATTGCTATACAAGCTTCAGAATTTGTACCGTCGACATCAGGATTGCATTTGAATCCTGGAGCGCAAATAATTGTATAATCAGCTTCGCCGTAGCTTAAAAGTTCTTCTGCCGTCGGTCTGATTAACAATTGATGTATAAACATGTTCTGAGAAGCTAATTCGTTAATTACTCTAAACTTTTGAGTATATTTCTTATCAGCACCGGCAAAACCGTCAAAAATAAAAATTTCTTTGCCGTTTAAATATTCAATCATCTTAGATTTAATTGAATTGAATGCTTCTCTTGAAATCGGTCTGTTAACTTTTCCCCAAGCAATCTCATTGTGAATAGATTCAGTATCAACAATGAACTTGTCTTTAGGCGAACGGCCTGTATATTTCCCTGTTGTAACAACCAGTGCGCCTGTTTCAGACAATGCTCCTTCGCCTCTCCTCAAAGCTGCTTCTGTTAATTGAGCAGGGGTCCAGTTTCTGTGAACTGCTGAAGGAGAAGTAATACCTAATTTTTCAATTCCGTAAGTTTCCATAAATATTTTCCTCCATTTTTGAAAGCTCTATATTACTACTATAATTTTATAT
>CALYTW010000042.1 GCA_945487905.1 uncultured cyanobacterium | reverse complement strand
CCAGTGTAATATTTCATAAATATTATAAGTTCATTTCTAATTCAGAATATTATAAAGACACTTCTTTGCGCTTTCTACTACTGTTTAAGCCGATAGTTTATTTAACTCAAATTTAATTATTTATGAAATTTGTTCATCTCTATCTCATAGACAATTTTATCTTGTTCTGTATGTTAAATTACACTTATTTATGTGTTAAAATATATTTCGGGAATGGATATGAATCAGATAACGCTTTTTGAAAACAACAAGAATCAGCCTCTTGCTTCAAGACTAAGACCGAGAGATTTAGACGAGTTCGTCGGACAAAAACACTTAATTGGAGAAGGTAAAGTTCTAAGAAAACTTATAGAAAATGATAATATTTCTTCTATAATTTTTTGGGGAAATCCCGGTATAGGAAAAACTACTCTTGCCCAAATTATTGCCAATAAAACAAACTCAAATTTTATAAATTTTTCCGCCGTAACTTCAGGAATAAAAGAAATTAAAGAAGTTATGTCGCAGGCTGAAAATAACCGCAAACTCGGACAAAAAACCATACTGTTTGTTGACGAAATCCACAGATTTAATAAAGCTCAGCAAGACGCATTTCTGCCATTTGTTGAAAAGGGAAGCATTATCCTTATCGGCGCAACAACCGAAAATCCTTCTTTTGAAATAAATTCGGCTTTACTTTCAAGATGCAAAGTTTTTGTTTTTAAACCGCTGGAAACAGAAGATTTGGTTACACTTTTAAAACGTGCAATTACCGATGAAAGAGGTTTCGGAAATGAAACTATAAGTATCAGTGATGAAGCTTTAAATATTATTGCCGAATTCGCTAACGGAGATGCCAGAAGCGCCCTTTCAACTCTCGAAATGGTCATATTAAACGGAGAAGTTGATAATAACGGCAATATTGAAGTGACCGAAGAAACGCTTGAACAATGTATTTCTAAAAAAACTCTGTTTTACGACAAAAACGGAGAAGAACATTACAATATAATTTCTGCACTTCATAAATCAATGAGGAATTCCGATCCGGATGCCTCTGTTTACTGGCTTGCCAGAATGCTTGAAGCAGGAGAAGATCCGCTTTATATTGCAAGACGAGTTACGAGATTTGCAAGTGAAGATATAGGACTTGCGGATCCTCACGCTTTGGAGCTTGCCGTGTCTGCTTATCATGCCTGCCATTTTATAGGAATGCCAGAATGCTCTGTTCATTTAACGCAAGCTGTCATCTATATGGCTATGGCACCTAAATCTAACGCAATGGATGTAGCATACAATCTTGCAAAACATGATGCAAAAGAACATATTGCAGAACCGGTACCGTTACAAATAAGAAATGCCCCGACAAAATTAATGAAAGAACTGGATTATGGCAAAGGATATCAATTCGCTCACGACTACGAAGAAAAGATGACTGCAATGCAATGCCTGCCAGATTCTCTGGTCAACAGAGAATACTTCAAGCCTACCGAGCAAGGACTTGAAGCCAAATATAAAGCAAAATTACAACAAATTAAAGACTGGAAAAAATCTCATTCTATTGATTAACACAACCATCCTTATAGATAACAAAATAAACATATACAAAGGAATATGCCATAAAAATTAAAAATGACGTTCGTACGGTTTTATAAGCGTTTGAGCCAATTTTTCAACCCCTTTAAAGCTACGGTTCAGAATTTTTTCCGAAGCCCTTATATTATCATATTTTACAAACCTGTGTTCAAACAAGCATTTGCCGTCATTTATTATAAGCGTTAAATAACAAGCATTCGGTTTTTCGGTAAACGGTCTGCCGACACTCCCAACATTCACAACAGTTTTTGAATCGGAAGTTTGAAATCCGCAAGGGATATGAGTATGTCCGCATAAAATCATATCTGCATCCGCATGCTTTATCATATTTTCGATTTCCGATAAAGGAGTATCAGGCATTATGTTTTCGTTATTCCTTCTTGGAGAACCGTGAACAAGTAATATTTTCACACCTTCTTCTTCAATCATCTCCTGAGGTTTTAATTCTCTTAAAAACGCTATTTGTTCCTTTTTGAGAACTTTTACGTCATCTTTTAGCGCCTCTGCCATGACAGGTGCAATCTTCTGCAAATTTCTATATGACTCATCCGTATAATCCGCTATCAATAAATCTGTATTACCCTGAATCATGACTGTATCAAATTCTTTTTTCAGATTCATAAATCTGTCTACAGTTTCACATGGTTCAGGACCCGCCATAGCATAATCCCCCAAACAGTATATTTTGTCGCAAAACTGATTTTTTATATCATCCAAAACAGACTCTAACGCATCAATATTTCCGTGAATATCAGACAATACAGCTATTTTCATATTTTCTCCGATTATTTTATCCCTGCTAATCTTTATGATACAATTTTATCATGATTATAACAAGAAGAAAATCAAAACAAATCTCTATAGGCGAAGTAAAGGTAGGAGGAAATGCTCCTATTTCTGTCCAGTCTATGTGCAATACCGATACAAGAGATGTAAAAAGCACTCTTAAACAAATAGAAGAACTGGCTTCTGCGGGCTGTGAAATAGCAAGATTGGCAGTACTTAATAAAGATGCCTCTGAAGCTATAAAAGAAATCGTAAAAAAATCCCCGATTCCGCTTGTTGCGGATATTCATTTTGACTACAGACTGGCACTTCAATGTATTGAAAACGGAATCCATGCGCTTAGAATAAATCCGGGTAATATTGGAAATAAAGAACACACCATTAAAGTGGTTAATGCCTCAAAAGAAAGAAATATACCTATAAGAATCGGCATAAATGCAGGTTCTCTTGAAAAAGAATTTGCCTCTCTGGATATTCCGCTTGCTGATAAAATGATAAAAAGCGCACTTAGACACATAGAAATTTTGGAAGATTTGAATTTTTACGATATAAAAGTTTCTTTAAAGTCATCCGACGTAATGACTACAATAGAAGCTTACAAAAAGATTGCCGACATAATTGAATATCCGCTTCATCTTGGTGTGACAGAAGCAGGAACTCTAAAAAGCGGACTGATAAAATCTTCTGTCGGACTTGGAACACTATTATCACAGGGAATCGGAGATACTATAAGAGTGTCTTTAACAGAAAATCCCGCAGAAGAAGTCGAAGCCGGATTCGGTATATTAAAAGCACTCGGATTGAGGAAAAAAGGTATTAAC
The DNA here is from genome assembly GCA_945487905.1 of uncultured cyanobacterium. Taxonomy (GTDB): domain Bacteria; phylum Cyanobacteriota; class Vampirovibrionia; order Gastranaerophilales; family Gastranaerophilaceae; genus CAG-196. The sequence goes on along the minus strand of CALYTW010000042.1, from coordinate 10,706 downwards.
TTTATTTCATGTCCTACCTGCGGAAGAACACAAATAGATTTAATCAGTCTCGCTAAAAAAGTTGAAGAAAAATTTAAAAACCTCGACTTGCCGATTACTATTGCAGTTATGGGCTGTCCGGTTAACGGGCCGGGCGAAGCTAAACATGCTGACTTTGGTATCGCAGGTGCTATAGGGGAAGGCTATATATTCAAAAAAGGAGAGATAGTAGCAAGAGTTCCCGAAAATAACTTGATTAATTCACTAGAAAATATTATAATGGAATCATATAAGTTAGTTAAATAAGAATAGGTATTATGAAGAGAAGATTTATTTTATTAGGTTTAATTACAACTGCTTTGACAGTTATTCCTTCAATGGCATCCATTACTGTTGAACAATCCACAGATCCTGAATTTGTCATAAATCAAGGTTTTTCTCAATTAACTGCAGAAGATATATTTATGGTAAAAAACAGAGCTGTCGGAGCTCCTATTGAGCCTTTGTACAACAAAAACCAGAATATACTTGTAAAAAGCTGGAAGGCTTTTTGGGGTTATGTAGACCCTTCAAGAGATGAATTCGACAGACTGCATCACAATATCAAGCCTACACCTTCAGCTTCTGACTTATAATTTTGTAAGTGTGTATAACAGGCACCGATTTATAACGGTGCCTGTTGTTGTGTAAAAAATTTTATCCTATATAATGGATTTATGACTATGAAAAAATTTAGATTTTTGACTTCAGGGGAGAGTCACGGCAAGTGCTTAACTGCAATTATAGAAGGTATTCCTGCAGGATTCAGGATTAAGCCTGATATAATTAATAAAGATTTGGCAAGACGTCAATCAGGATACGGCAGAGGTACGAGGATGAAAATCGAAACCGATACTGTTGAAATAAAATCAGGTGTGCGTTTGGGAAAAACAACAGGAGCTCCGGTTTGCATTGAAATAATCAATAAGGATTATGCTAACTGGGAGAACGTAATGTCCGCAGTAGAATACGAATACCCGACAGAAAAAGCACTGCACGATATTGAAGAAAAATCATTTACAAAAGTTCGCCCTGGACATGCTGATTATGCAGGAGCAATTAAATATAATTTGAGCGACTTAAGAGATGTCCTTGAACGCTCTAGCGCCAGAAAAACGGCAATAGAAGTAGCTGTCGGTTCAATTGCTAAGCAAATATTAAAAGAATTCGGCATCATAGGTTTTTCACACGTTATTCAGATTGGAACGGTTAAACTTGATTTCTATCCCAAAACGTACACTCTTATAAAAGAAAAAGCGGAAAAGTCCGACCTTCTTTGTGCTGATGACTTGACTGCAGACAGGATGAGAAATGTCATTGACGAAGCATCCGAAGAAGGGAATACTCTTGGAGGAAAATTCGAAGTTATATTTGGCAATTTACCAATCGGCTTAGGTTCTTATGTACAATGGGATACAATGCTGGACGGAAGGCTTGCGCAAGCGGTAATGAGCATCCCCGCTGTAAAAGCCGTTGAGATAGGAGCTGGTGTTGATTCTGCTGAACTAAAAGGTTCACAGATGCATGACGAAATTTTTATAAATAAGAATAAAGAAATATACCGCCAAACAAATAATGCCGGAGGAATAGAAGGCGGTATAACCAACGGAGAAACACTTGTTGTCAAAGGCACTATGAAACCGATTCCGACTATGCGTAAAGCTTTATCTACAATAGACTTAAAAACAAAAACTCCGGCTTCCGCTCACTTTGAGCGTTCTGATGTATGTGCTGTTCCAGCTTGTGCCGTTGTAGCAGAAGCCAGAGTCGCAATTATACTTGTTGACGAATTGTTATCAAAAATCGGCGGTGACAGTCTTGCTGAAATGAAAGATCATTATGAAAAATAATATTATATTAATCGGCATGCCAGCAAGTGGAAAAACTTATATTTGTTCAAAACTTGCAGATAAACTTACGGATTATATTCCCTGCGATATTGATTCAATTATTGAAAAAACAAACGGGATGAAAATATCGGATATTTTCGCTAAATTTTCTGAAGATTATTTTAGAAAATTGGAATATGACACTATTAAAATGGTTTGCACCGGAAACAACAAAATTGTTTCAACAGGCGGAGGCGCTTTTGAAAATCCTGACAACAGAAATACTCTGTTAAATTTTGGTACGGTTTTCTATTTGAAATCTGACCTTGATGTATTATATTATAGAATATCAGAGGACAATACCAGACCTCTTTTAAATTGTGAAAATCCAAGATATGCGCTGGAAAAATTGCTTAAAAGAAGAGAAGCAAATTACGAAAAAGCTCATTATACAATAGATACATGCAATATTCAGGAAGATGAAATAGTTAATTTTATATTAGGAAAGATTAATGAGACAGGTCCTACACGTTGATACTAACAATTACAATATAGAAATTTCGGATAACAACTTTGATAAACTTAAATCCGATATTGATAGCTATACTTCAGGTAAAAAACGGCTTTTTGTTGTATCTAAACATGTGTACGAATTGTACAAGGATTTTCTTAATATAAACCCTGCAGAGCTTCTTCTAATTCCTGACGGAGAAACCGAAAAAAATATAAAGAATTATATTAAAATTCAGACAAAGGCTCTTGAAATAGGTTTAACAAGATATGATGTGATGATAGCTGTAGGAGGCGGTGTAATAGGAGATTTAACCGGATTCGCAGCTTCTACATATATGAGAGGAATTGAATATATACAAATTCCGACAACACTGCTTGCTATGGTCGATTCATCTGTTGGCGGGAAAACAGCTATTGATATTACCGGCGGTAAAAATTCAATAGGCACATTCCACCAGCCCGGAGCAGTATTTATTAATATCAATTTTCTAAAAACTCTGGATAAAAGACAGCTTATGTCAGGGTTGGGAGAAGTTTTAAAATACGCATTTATTGAAGAAAGTTGTGAATACGAAAAATCCGTATTCTTTTTTGAATTTTTGACTTTGTGTAAAGAAAAATTCTTTGAACTGGATTCAGTTACCTTAATCAGAATGATTGATTACAGTTTGAAATTAAAAATAGCTGTTGTTGAAAAAGACGAAAAAGAGTCCGGACTAAGAAAAGTACTGAATTTTGGACATACGCTTGCACACGCAATAGAGTCCGCTACTAATTATAAAAAATATACCCACGGAGAAGCCGTTGTTTATGGTATGTTTTTTGCTCTAAATCTTGCTTTTAAAAAAGGATTGATAAATTATTCTTATTACAGACTCTCTGTTGAATTAATAGAGAATTTCGGTTTTAAAAATATCAGCCTTAAAAAAATAGCAAGACCTGAAAATTTGATAAAATTAATGGAACATGACAAAAAAGCTACACACAACGGGTTAACGCTAATTCTACCCTGTGCTAAGAAAAAGGTAAAAGGAGCTGTTTATACTTCTGAAGAAATTATTGAATTTCTCAAATAATTATTTGACCTTCACACAAATCCCTTTTTATATAGTTTTTGGTAAACGGCTTGTCACAGTTATTGTATAAACTAATATTCGACATTTTTAGGATTCTGCCGTCTCCGCATAACACTGAAACAGTTTTGGTATCTGAATTAACATAAGTAATTACTGCATGAGTTTTGTATTCCGTGTTGTTATCTTCTACAAACGTTGTATGAGGATTTGGAGTCAATGCTATATTGCGATTGCAAAACCATGCTTTACTCCATGGGTAAATTGCTCTAATCAAAGCATAATTTTCTTCTGCACTTTTATTAAAATCAAGTTCCAAGTCATCAGGATATGAATAATATGACGATTTATCCTCATCCTGCTTTAACGGTATTATCAAATCTTCATTTAGTGTTTTTAAAAGTTCACAGCAAACCCCTCTTGCTGTCAGCACGACTCGTTTTTTCAAGCTTTCTCCCGTATCGGATGGATAAATCTTAACAATTTCCTGTGCTAATATTGAACCTGTATCATAACCTTTATCTATCAAATGAAATGTCACACCTGTTTCTTTTTCCATATTTTTAATTGTCCAAAAATAAGGATTAGGACCTCTATATTTTGGAAGAAGTGATGGATGAGCGTTTATTGAAGCAATTTTTGGTATATCATAGGTCGCTTTTTCAATTTTTTCCCCCCAAGAACCAATTAACATTATATCGGGGTTCAATTTCAAAAGAATTTTTCTAAACTTCTCATCATTTATCCCTTTTACATCATTTATTTCCGGTAAATTATAGCTTTTAATATAGCTGTACTCGGTTGAAGGATTAATTATATCCCTTATTTTCTTAACCAAATAAGAATATTTAACAGTATCTTTTCTCAAAACACCGACTATTTCACAGCCAGAATCAAGCGTTCCGGCTATAAGATTCGTAAACATTTCTCCATAGCCTACTATTACTACTCTAATCATTGTTTTAAATCCCTTTTAATTTGTTCTTTTAGTTCTTCGACCGAATTGAACGCCTTTTCATCTCTAAGCTTCCTTAGAAATTCAATTGTCAGATTTTGTCCGTATAAATCCCCGTAAAAATCGGGAATATGAACCTCTAAAACAGGTTCTTTACTCATCAAAGTCGGCTTTATACCCCAATTTAGTATTGCGGGTTTATCCATTGTCTTTACCTTATAAACACCATAAGGGAGTCTGACTATTCCATTCGGATAATTCATATTCGCAGTCGGGAACCCCAGCATACGACCAATTTTTGCACCTTCTATGACCTTCGATTTTATTGAAAAATTTTTGCCCAAAAGGATGTTTGCATCCTCAATTAATCCTGATTTAATTTTTTCTTTTATTAATGTCGAGCAAACAGATTCTCCGCCCATTACAACATTTTCTACAGAAAAATATTTATAATTTAACTCATTTGAATAAAGCCTTAATGTATCGGAATTTCCGCCTCTGCCGGCTCCGAATGTATAGTTATACCCTGTATAAATTGCAATCGGTAAATAATCACTGACTATTTTTTTCAAATAATCTTTTGCTGTAATATCTGCCAGCTCTGAAAATTCTGTTTGATAAATTTCATCAACACCTAAAGATTTTATAATTTCATAGTTAAAATTCCTTGGATATAAATACTCAAAATTTTTGTTATAATATTCAGCCGGTGATTTCGGAAATGTAAGCATCGCCGTCTTTACGCCATTGTGCTTTGCATAACTTACCGCTTCGGATATAACTTTTCTGTGTCCGATATGAATTCCATCAAAAAACCCCAATATTAATACATATTTTTTATTATTTACCATAAAGCGTTTAACCCCAGTAATACGAGTATCATACCGGCTAAAACACTCATAAATTTTACATTTATATGTTTTAAGTTCTTCCCTGTATTAAAACCTATAATTGAATTTACAAATGTTACAAGTGCTATAAGAAAAGCCGGTTTTAGAATTCCGTTTCCGCATAGTTTTAAAGAAACTCCTCCCGTAAAAGCATCTATACTCGTTGCAAGACCTATCATAAATAGGCAGAAGACACTTATGCAAAGTTTTTTTTTCGATTTATTACCGTATAGTGATTCTAATATAAATTTTATTCCCAATATGGTAAAAATCCCAAATACAACGTATTTCGAATAGGGGGATATGTAATCAAGTGCCAGCAAGGTCAAATAATAACCAATAACAGACATTAATCCTTGAAAAAAACCCGTAAAAATACCAAGCATAAGACATTCTTTTGATGGTTTTTCAAGAGGTAAAAGCCCGTAAGAAAACGATACGGTAAAAGCATCAGCTGATAATGCAAGAGAAAGCATTATTATTTCTATATAAGACATACTATAACCTCTAGAACGTGTCGGTTTTTACAGGATTTTTAAATTTTGTAATATTATTCTGAAATAACAATTTAACATCGCCAACCGGCCCGTTTCTGTTTTTTGCAACTATTATAACAGCTTCTCCCTTATTCATAGCTTTTTCAGCCATCTCTTCTTCGTCTGAAGCTGTTTTATAATAATCATCACGATAAATAAACATTACAATATCAGCATCCTGTTCGATTGAACCTGACTCCCTCAAGTCAGAAAGCATAGGGCGCTTGTCATTACGACCTTCTACTGCACGAGAAAGCTGTGATAGTGCAATTATCGGCACGTTCAACTCTTTTGCAAGAACCTTTAGTCCTCTTGATATTGCCGATATTTGCTGCATTCGTTCTTCTCTGCCGATACCATCTATTAACTGTAAATAGTCGATTACAATTAAACCCAAATCCTTTTCCGCCATTGCAAGCCGCCTGCATTTTGCTCTTAAATCGGTAATAGTACAACCTGCCGTGTCGTCTATATAAATCTTTGATTGAGAAAATTTATCCATGGCTACCGCAAGTTTTTCCCAGTCTTTCGAGCTTAAATCGCCGGTTTTAATTCTTCCGGCATCTACTTCTGCTTCTGCACCCAAAAGCCTTTGAGTCAGCTGATCTCTTGACATTTCTAAAGAAAATATTGCAACAGGAATATTTTCTCTTAATGCAACATTTTGTGCTATATTTAAAACAAAAGATGTTTTACCCATTGCAGGACGTGCTGCAATAATTATCAAGTCAGATTTTTGAAATCCGTTTGTGTATATATTATCCAAATCATAAAAACCTGATGCAACTCCGGTAAGTTTGCCTTTATTTTTTGCTCTATCTTCCAGTTTAGAATACGATTCATATACCAAATCTTTAATAGGCATAAGTGCCGAAGATGCTTTTTGAGAAGCGATGTCGAATATTAACTTTTCTGCATTATCCAATGATTCTTCTATTGGATTAAGGTCATATCCTGAATTAATTATTTCTGCCCCTGCATTAATCAACGAACGCTTAATTGCTTTTTCCTGAACAATTTTGGCGTAATATTCCACATTTGTTGTCGTTACTGTTTTATAACTTAAATCATTAATAAAAGCACGGCCGCCGACGAAATCAAGTTTTTGATTCATATTAAGAGTGTCTGAAACAGACACAATATCGATTTTTGTTTCGCTGTTATAGAGCTGATACATCGCATCATAAACATACCTGTTGGCAGGCTTATAAAAGGATTCGGGCTTCAGACGCTCAACCACTCTGTTCATACATACAGGGCTAACCAGAATTGCACCCAGTATAGCTTCTTCCGCATCAATATCCTGAGGCATTATCTCAGACATTTTATTGCTGTTTGAATTCTTTGTCGAATACGATGTCGGCATGTAAAATCTACCCCTCTTTTTTATTTTTACAGTAAAAAAATAAACCTGCAAGAATATGTAAATTTATTATAAGTAAAGATTTATGTAGATGCTACGGCATTTTCTTTTATAATTTCCATGAGCCTATCCACCATTAAATTTTCATAATTTCTTGCCGTTTCTTCATCATTTGCTTCAAATCTGAGCGTGAACACAGGTTCTGTATTACTTTGTCTTATAAGAGCGAATCCGCCTCCTTCAAACACGATTCTCATTCCATCCAGAGTAATTATATCTTTTATTTTTGAGCCAAAGAACTTCGGATTTTTTGAAATTTCTGCTTCAAAAGTTTCCAATGTACTTTTTTTCAAAGAATTCGGACAGGAGAGCCTTACTTCGTGGGATGAAAACACTTTAGTGAAGGGAGTCAGCATATCCGAGATTTTGAAATCCTTGTTAAACCTCTTTTTTTCTGCAAGAATTTCAATAATCCTGCATCCTGCATAAATTGCATCATCAAATCCGTAATAACGGTCTTTAAAGAATGTATGACCGCTCATTTCGCCTGCCAGAACAGCACCGACTTCTTTCATTTTTGATTTTATATAGCCGTGACCTGTTTTACACATTACAGAAATTCCGCCAAGTGAATCAATTGAATCAAACAGCACTTGAGAACATTTAACTTCCGAGACGATAAAAGGTTTAATCCCTTTTGAATTATATTCTTTTATAATATCCTGTGCGTATATAAACAGAAGTTTATCTCCGGTTAAAGAGTTCCCTTCCGAATCGATTATCCCTATTCTATCACTGTCTCCGTCAAATGCGATGCCCAAATCTGCTCTGTTCTCGATGACAGCCTTCTTTATATCGTCAAGAGTTCTTTCATCGCTTGGATTCGGGTGATGGTGCGGGAATCTTCCATCAGGGATAGAATACAATTCAATAACATCACACCCCATTGCCCTGTACAATTTTGGTGCAACAACTCCTCCTGTCGCATTAGCACTATCTACAACAATCTTTAGCCCATTCCCTAATATACCAAAATTGTTTGTCATAACTTCTAGATAATCAGGTATTAAATCATACTCAACATATTGTCCATTGTTAGTTTCCGGCATGTTAACGCTATACTCGGATTCGGTAAAAGCCTTTACTTCTTTGATTTGTTCATCATTAAGCGACTGCTTGTTGTAAGTCATTTTTAACCCGTTATACTGGCTCGGGTTATGGCTTGCCGTAACTATCATAGCTCCGGATACCGGAGTATATTTTGTCAAATAAGGAGGTACACCCACAACCTCCGAATAATAACCTATAGGAGTCGGAGCCAAACCTAAATCAACGACATTTGCGCCCTTTGATAAAACACCTTTCACAAGAGCCTTGGTCAGAGCTGGAGAATGCAGTCTTGCATCTCTGCAAACCGTTACCCATATTTCAGGATAAGACTTGCCGGTCATTTTTGATAAATAGTTTACAAAACCTCTGCCAGTATAAAAGAAAACATCTTCTGTTATATTTTCGCCGTATATACCACGAATATCATTTTTGCCGAATGCCGATAAATCTAACATACCTACCCCTCTCTATTCAATTGTATTATAATATTATCATGCAAAAAAGAGCATGTAAAAACAACATAACAGGATTTTATTTTGTATTGCCCGCACTTCTGGGGACTTTAATTTTTATTGTAATTCCTATTTTTTGCTCTTTCATACTCAGTTTTACAGACTGGGATTTGTTGAATGAAATTAAATTTATCGGATTAGAGAACTACAAAACAATTTTTACCGAACAAGTTTTTACACAAATATTAATTAATACCCTTGTTTATGCGCTTTCGGTAACTGCATTTGCAGTAATTATTCCGCTGATTCTCTCAGCTATACTTTATTCAAAAATAAAAGGGAGTGAATTTTTTAAAACCGTTTATTTTATACCGTTTATTACGCCTGCCGTAGTCATTGCAATTGTTTGGAGCTGGATATTTGACCCTAATATAGGCGGAATTAATATGCTTTTCAGGACGCATTTGAACTGGCTTTTTGATACAAGACTTGCAATGCCGGTTTTAATTTTAGTTTCGGTTTGGAAGTTAATCGGCTATAACGTGATTTTATATTTAACCGGTTTCTCAACAATTAACAAAGAAATTTTTGAAGCATCACAAATCGACGGTGCTGACGGAATAAAGACATTTATAAATATAACATTACCTCTTTTAAAACCTACGACCTGCTTTGTAACACTTGTAACCGCAATTTCGTCGTTTCAAGTATTTGACCTGATTTATGTAATGACTGAAGGCGGGCCGAAAGATTCCACAAATATAATTGTTTATTCAATCTACAAATACGCATTTGAATACTTTGAGATAGGAAAAGCCTGCGCACTCGCCTACATTTTATTCGGGGTAATATTTATGCTTACATTGCTGCAGCGAAAACTTGAAAAAGAAAACTAGTCGTTTTCAGCCTCGTCATCTTCATCCTCATCTTTTTTGATGATTTCGATTACATTTTTAGCCATTTCTTTGGCAATAACACTTCTTGTTTCATCGGGGCAGTTTTGAAGAAGACTAATTGCTGTTCTAAGTGTAGCATCCAAATCATACCATCTGCCTTTTTTAGTGTTTTCCAAAATATCCTCTGCAGCAGAAACAATATCCTCAACCGATTCGTATTCATTATCAGAAATATTATGCTCAGTTATAATTTTAATAAGATTAAGTGCAATCTTGATTTGAGTTTCATCATCAGATTCTTCCAGAGTTTTCATAGCGGAGGACAATACAGGATCTTTGTCATACCATCTTCTTGTATTTGTTGTAAACTCTTCTTTCATATAAACCTCCACTAACTAAACTACTTAAGACAAGACAATTATACAATAATTTTTTTATAATTGCAAAAGGTTTGTTTTATATTGCAGGGGGTGTGGCAGGGGGTGTGGCAGGGGGTGTGGCAGGGGAGTGGCAGGGGAGTGGCAGGGAATGTGGCAGGGGAGTGGCAGGGGAGTGGCAGGGGTGTGGCAGGAGTGTGGCAGGGGTGTGGGGTATGTAGTTCCCCGTCATTCTGAGGCTTTAGCCGAAGAATCTCTTTAAAATAAAGGAGATCCCTCGGGCGCTTTGCTCCCTCAGGATGACAAAAAAGTGAATAACCAAGGTATTTTTATTCGTTAGAGGATGCGGAAAAAGTCGAGGGGCAAATGTAAAACAGATTGTACTTAATACTACAAGTTTGGAAGTAAATAGGAAAACAATTTTTCGAACTTGCTTGGTTGTCGGCGTTAAACGTGTCTGCGTGTTTTGCTTCGCAAAAGCACTCCGCACTGTCTTGGATTATTGGCAGTTCGAAAACCTCCATTCGTTAAGTTTTGCTATTGCAAAACAGCTACTCATTTCGATTTTCTCACTTGGACGGTGTTCCGTTCGCTATTGCTCTCTCCAGCCCTGCCAAAATCCGCTCTGCCGACAATCCGCTTTTTCAAATCCGACCCAAGGTGTGTGAGAGTCAGGCTTTTTCAATTTACTTTC
>CALYTW010000041.1 GCA_945487905.1 uncultured cyanobacterium | reverse complement strand
TCTCCTGTAAATATAATATTAAACAGGGGCGAATTCATTTTAAAAGATTTTGACTGTTTTGATTCAAATTTTACGGATAAGAACAAATCTTTTGCTGACAAGTTAAATATAACTGAAGAAGAAGCGTTTATTACGGGTAATTTGGGTAAAAATTGGGCTTCAAATCTTTTAAAAGGCAGAATGGTTTATGTTAAAGGAGAGGATTTAGTTTATTTAAAATACAGTTATAAAGAAAAATTTTTATATTCAGGGTTTTGTTTAAAAGATTCAAAACCGTTTTACAAAGAAGGTTTTGAAAATATATTAAATGAAATAAGAAGAACAGAGTATAAGGTTATTGACGTTGATACGAAAAATGTTTATGATACGAGCAATCCTGCGGTCAAAAATTTAAAGAATTTTATTGTTGTTAAAAAAATACATCTTCCGAAAAAATTTCAAAAATCAGTTCAGGCAGAAAGACCAAAAATTTATAATAAAGAAATAATCTCAGGCGGAATAAAAATTTATTTTACCGATTTAACAAAAAAAATAAAACCGGACAGAAATTGTGAAATATCTATGTGCAGAGAGATTCTTAATAACATTAACAATTCAAAAGAATCAATCGATATGGCGATTTACGGTTATTCAAGAGTTCCGGAAATTGAAAATGCTTTAAAATCTGCAATAAAACGAGGGGTAAAAATACGTCTCGTATATGATTCCAATCAAAACGGAAGTAATATTTATCCGGATACGGAGGTTATAACCTCTATTATACCGAACAACAGAAGTGATATAAATTCTGATGAGGTCAAAAATATTATGCACAACAAGTTTTATATTTTTGATAAAAAAATTCTTATTACAGGTTCGGCAAATCTTTCTCATACGGATATGTCAGGATTTAATTCCAACAGTATGATTGTAATTAATTCTCCTGAAATAGCAAAAGTTTATACAAAAGAATTTGAATTAATGTATGGCGGAAAATTTCATAACTCAAAACCTGTTATTTCGAATAAAACATTTAATCTTTCAGGAACTGAAGTTTTTGTATTTTTTTCTCCAAGGGATAAAATTATAACAAATGAGATTTTACCGTTAATAAACGGTGCAGAAAAATATATCTATATTCCGACATTTTTACTCACGAACAAAAAGACAGCAGAAGCTCTAATTAAAGCAAAGGCAAGAGGAGTTGATGTAAAGATAATAATAGATGCTTTAAATGCCTCGGTTCAGCACACAAAACACAAGGAACTTCGTGCAGGCGGAGTTTTAGTAAAAACTGAAAATTATGCAGGTAAAATGCACTCCAAATCAATGATTATTGATGATAAATATACAATAATAGGTTCAATGAATTTTTCATACAGCGGAGAAAATAAAAATGACGAAAATCTTATTGTGATTAAAAATTCAGAAATAACAAAACAATATAAAGACTTTTTCTTATATCAATGGAGTCGAATTGATGACAAATGGCTTAAGTTAAATGCAAGAGCAGAAGGTAAAGATTCAATAGGATCTTGTACGGATGGTTTGGACAATAATTATGACGGATTAATTGACACAGATGATCCGGCATGCCGGAGTTAAGCAGAATTATTGCTTTATTTAAAACTTAAGGTTAAAATAAGATGTATGAATATAATAATTTTTGGAGCGAATAAAGTCGGGGCAATGATTGCTTCGCAGTTTTATACAGATAACGATATTACGGTTATTGATAATGAAAAAAATAAAGATGATGCTTTTAACAAGCTAGATTTAAGTTTTGTTGACGGAAACGGTTCTGATATAGAAATTTTAAAACAAGCTGGTGCGAAAGAAGCGGATGTGTTTATTGCATGTACAAACTCTGACGAGCTTAATATAGTTACCTGTCTTACTGCAAAAAGGCTTGGAAATCCATGTACAATGTGTTTTGTAAGAAATGAAGAATACAAAGCTTCTTTAGGTATTGCAAAAGATGCGGATTACAACTCGGAATTTTATATAGATATTGTAATATGGCCGGAGGAACTTTTAACTCAGGAAATTTTCCGCATAATAACAGTAGCAAAAGCTCTTGATGTGGAAAATTTTGCAAACGGTCGTGCAAGACTTTTGGAATACAGAATTGAAGAAGATTCAATTCTGGTAAATCAAACTGTAAAAAATTGTGTTTTTCCAAAAGACACGCTTATTGTCGGAATTACACGAGATAACAAACTGTTTATCCCAAGCGGAGAAACGGTTTTATACAGCGATGACAAAGTTATATTCATGGGACTGGCACATTCTTTAGATGCTCTTGCGGGAAAATTTTTCCATAAAAAAGATTTTGTAAAAAATATTACGATAATAGGCGGAGGCAATGTTGGACTAAAACTTGCAAAAAGCCTTGAAGGAATGAAATTTAAAATTAAAATTATTGAACGAGACGAGGAAAGATGCAATTTTCTTTCCGAACAGCTTTCGGAAACGCTTATAATTAACGGCGACGGAACGGATTTAGAGCTTCTTAACGAAGAAGATATTGCAGATTCGGACGTTGTAATAAGTGTTACTAATAACGATGAAAAAAATCTTTTGTGTTCACTCTTGACTAAGCAATTAGGTGTTAATCGTGTAATTTCAAGGGTTTCAAAAATAACCAATGCCGGTTTGTTTGAAAAAGTCGGAGTTGATATTTCTGTTTCTACGCAGATGGCAGCCTTAAACGAAATCAGAAGTTATGTATATGGTACAAATATAGGAATTTTGGCTACGGTTGAGCAGGGCAAGGGAGAAGTTTTAAAAATTTCACTTCCTGTTAACTTTGAAAATATGAAAATTATGGATTTAAAACTTCCGGCAAAAGGTATTGTAGGAATTGTCCAGAGGCGTAACAGAATAATTATTCCAAACGGTACAACTCAAATTATGGGCGGAGATAATCTGATTATCTTTACGTTAAGTGAAAATGCACCTGTGATAAGGGAATATTTTAAGGCGGACTAATGAGATTAACTTATTTAGCATATACTTTTTCTCTTGCAATGATGTATTTTAGTATTGTTCTTTTGATACCTGTAATAATTGCGCTTATTTATCATGAGTACAATTCAATTTCTCCGTTTTTAATATCTGCATTTTCTTTGATTGTAGTTTCTTTTGTTATGAGAAAGATAGTCAAAGGTGTTTCAAAAATAGAATCCATTAACGATATAAAGAAATCCGAAGGACTTTGTGCCGTAACATTTTGCTGGATATTTGCAGGTATTTTTGCATCAATTCCGTACCTGTTTTTCGGTTTTACACCTGTTAATGCATTTTTTGAGGCAACTTCAGGTATTACGACAACTGGGGCTACGATTCTTACAAATTTTGATTATCCGCATACGTTATTTTTCTGGAGATCATTTACGCAGTGGCTTGGCGGTATGGGAATTATCGTTTTATTTATAGCGATACTTCCTCAGTTTGCAATTGCAGGCAGACAGTTATTTTTTGCAGAAGCTCCAGGCCCTACGGAGGATAAATTTACTCCTCGAATCAAAAATACGGCATCATCTTTGTGGAAAGTGTATTTCGGGATGACAATACTTGCTATTCTGTTATTAATCGGAAACGGAATGGATGCGTTTGATGCTGTTTGTAGTTCGTTTTCTGCTGTATCTGGCGGAGGGTTTTCTCCGAATTCGGAAAGTTTAGTAGGACATTCCAATTCAATACTATGGATTATATGCTTTTTTATGTTTTTTGCAGGAGCGAGTTATAATTTGCAATACAGAGTTTGGTCAAAATTTAATCCGTTTCTTTTGTTTAAAAATGAAGAATTTAAAGTTTATTTCGGTATTTTTGCAGTTTTGGGTATACTTTTGGCAGGATCGCTTTTTATACATTTGAACTATGATTTTGAGTCAAGTACAGTTCATTCATTTTTCCAAATAGCATCTGTAATGTCTACATCAGGATTTTGTAGTGTTGATTTTGCCGGATGGGATTATATGTCAAAGGCAATACTTTTTACCGCTATGCTTGCAGGAAGCTGTGCGAGTTCTGCAGGAGGCGGTATTAAGATTATGCGTTGGCTTCTTATTTTTAAGATTATGAAGACAGAAATGGCGAAAATACTTCATCCAAGAGCCGTATTTAATATAAAAATAGGAAAATACTCCGTTTCGAAAGAGGTTTTGTATCAAACTCTTATGTTTGTATTCTTTTATATAGCAATTGTAATAAGCTCAGCTCTTGTTGTTTCCGTGCTTGAAGAAAACACGCTTGTCGGAATAACAGGTACAATAAGTGCTGTTGGCAATATTGGCCCTGGGTTAGGTCATATAATCGGGCCATTGGGAAGCTATGACGGGTTAAAAACATTATCAAAGATTATACTTTCTATGGATATGTATATCGGACGTTTAGAATTGATACCGTTTTTAGTATTATTCCAAAAAGACTTATGGCGGATTAAAAAGTAAATACAACAAATTGTACATTTTGTTGTGTTAGTAAGCTTTTACTAAAAATACCTTTATGCCGCTTTCAAGACGTTCAATACGCTTTACAAATCTGTAATCTGTAGGAGAAGTTAAAATCAATACCACAGCAGGCTTTTTCCCTGTCATTTTTGCATAATACATAGCCTGTCCAACGGATTCTGCCCATTTTTTCGCAAAATCAAACTCTACTACATAATCTTTTGCAAGACAATCTACCCTCGTCATATCCCATAAAACAGCTTCTTTTCTCCCAAAATCCGATGTACACCACTGGTTTATATAATAAGATTCCACCTGTTTTGGCATCATTGTCTGAGTTTCATACCACTTCTGAGGAACATAATTTAGTCCCATATAGTAAATGCAGGTTATCATTAAAAGAAATGTCCATACAAAATGAATAACTCTGTTTTTTGTCAATGTAACTTTTTTCTTTCTTCCCATAACCTATTTCATTCTTGCCTTTATACCCAGTTTTACAAGCATATTAATAATACCCTGCGGTAGTCCCGAAACGATTTTGGCAAACATCGCATCTCCTCCTACAGTGTATGAAAGTTTGGGATTCTTTGCACTATCCGCTTTTAAAATAACTTTTACAACTTCATTTACATCTAAACCGCAGGTTTCATTCGCCTCTGCATTCTTAATAATGTATTCCATCTCTTTTTCATAACCTTTTCTAAGGCTTTCATATTTGGAATTCTCTTCAACTGATTTTCCCCACAAAGGAGTGGAAATTACTCCTGGTTTTATGGATACAACTTTAATCTTCCGTTTATTTTCAATTAAAAACGAATTAAAAAACATATCAAGACAACGCTTTGATGCACAATACGGAGAAATAAACGGGAAAATGCCAAAACTCGCCATGGAACTTATATTTATAATTCTGCCGTTTTCAAGTAATGCAACCAAATGCTGTGTCATTTCAATGTGTGAAAAAACATTCACATTGAATTGTCTCCGGATTTCTTCCATATTAATATTTTCTACAGGCCCTGCAACCACACAACCAGCTATATTTACCAGAGTGTCTATCCTTTTACACTTCGATTTTATATATTCAGAAGCTTCTTTTATCGTTTCCGGAACAGCATAATCAACATAAAAGGGATAAACATTAGAGGACATACGTTCAAGTTCTGCCCTTTTTGCCTCATTACGATATCCTGCAAATATCATATTATCCTTGCATAATTCTTCAGTTAGAGCTTTTCCGATACCGGATGAAGCTCCGGTTATTACATAAGTTTTATTCATTATAAGGTCTCATTATAATTATTGAAGCAATGTTTACCTGAATAAAATCATGTGCTTCCAATGTTCTTGACGGAATATTTTTATATTCAATCGTACAATTCTTAACGGCTATAAAACTCTTTCCTGAATTTAACACATCCGTTATCAGACGAGCTCGTTTGCCGACTTTTGGCATATATATATCTCCGTGGATTATATGCTCAGAAGTTTCTATATAAACTTTTTCCTGCCATGATGTTGTAGAAAATTCAGATGTGTTTTCAGACATATTTTCCTCTCTGTTTTTTTTGTAAACAATTATGATAAGTATGATTGGAATAACGGCAGGTACAATGCCAATGCCATTACAAGTACGATACTACCGATTACAATAAGCATTATAGGCTCAATCATCTTTGTCATTGTATCAATAATACCGTCAAGAGTCTTATCAAGGAAGTTTACGCCCTTTTCAAGCATATCTCCCAAACGACCTGACTGTTCGCCTGTTGATATCATAAACAGGAGCATTCTCGGCATTACCTTCGTTGATTTTAATGCCTGAGAAACTTGTAAACCTTGCTGTACCTTTACTATAGCTCCGCTGATTTTACTTTTCAGAACAGAGTTTTCAAGTGTAATTACAGCCAAGTGCAAGCAGTCAACAATCGGAATACCTGCATCATACGATACGCTTAACACAGACAAAAAGTTTGAGTAACTGGAATATAATATTAAGTTGTTTAACAAAGGAATTTTTAAGACAATTCTATCAACAATATCTCTTGCAGGTTTCCACTTTGCACATATCATACAGAATGCAACAAATGAACCTATAAATATAGGAATTGTATACCAGAACTGTTTTAAGAAATCGCCCGCATTAATCATCATTGTAGTAATCCATGGAAGTGCTTTATCCTGCTGTGCAAACATATCCTTGAATGCAGGGAATACAAACATTAACATAACAAGAATAATTATAAAAGCAAGCACGATAACGAATGCAGGATAAATCATCGTACCGATGACTTTACCTTTAACCGACGCCTGTTTGGTTAACAAATCTTTAATACGACCCAATGTTTTTTCAAGTTCTCCGGATTCTTCTCCGGCTTTAAACAATCCTATGAATATGTATCCAAAAGCGTTCGGATATCTTGCAAGAGTGTCTGCAAATGTTGAGCCGCCCATAATTTGAGTTTTTAAAATCTTTGCAATATCTCTGATTTTTTTCTTTGCAGCTTCCTGTTCCATAAACATCAAAGATTCCACTGCCGGTATACCTGACGAAAGCAATATCTGCAAGGTTGAAATAAAATCAATCTTTTCGCTTAAAGACAAAGTTCCGATACTTTTTGTTTTTTTATTTTTAGAATCAACATATTCGTTAATTTTTGTAGGTACAAGCCCCATTTTGCGAATAATGTCTCTCGCATCTTTTAAATTTGATGCGGTTACTTCGCCTTTTATTATCTGTTTACCCTGCTTTAGAGCTTCATAACTGTATATCGGCATATTTGCCCCTTCCTATTCGTTTGCGTAACCTAAGACCCTTATAAACTCGCTTGTTGTCGTGTTTCCTTTTATTATATGATTTAAACAAGAAGTTTTAAGTGTTTTCATACCTGCAGCTACTGCCGCTTCTTCTATCTCTATATCGTGAGCGCCCTGCGCTATAAGCTTCTTTATTTCTCTTGTTATAGGCATAATTTCATAAATACCCAAACGTCCGGCATAACCTAAATATCCGCATTCTTTACAACCTTTTTTTCTGTATAATTTTGTTTTCAAAAGTTGTTCCTGCTCTTTTGGGTTTACGCAAATGTGTTTGACTTCTTCCTCTGTCGGGAAATAAGCTTCTTTACACTTGTCACAAAGCCTTCTTACAAGACGTTGTGCAATAACACCGGTCAAAGTTGAAGATACAAGGTAATCCTTTGCACCCATTTCTATTAAACGTGTAACCGTTGCAGCTGCAGAGTTTGTGTGAACCGTACTCAGCACAAGGTGACCTGTTAAAGCTGCCGATATGGCAACTTCGAGCGTCTCAAAGTCACGAATTTCTCCGATTAATATTATGTCAGGGTCTTGTCTTAATATTGCCCTCATGCAGGAAGCAAAAGTAATATCAGCTTTTGCATTTACCTGAGACTGGTTTATGCCCTCAAGCTTGATTTCTATCGGGTCTTCAATCGTTGTTATATTTACATCTTCTTTGTTTAATGCTTTTAAAATTGTATATAAAGTGGTAGTTTTACCTGAACCCGTAGGGCCTGATGTTAAAATAATTCCGTTTGGAGACTGCACCATATCGTGAATTTTTTCAATATCTGAATCCTCAGCCCCTGAAATAATCATCTTATCGCCGGCCGTTTTTAAACTAACCGCAGGAGCAAGAATACGGATTACAACTTTCTCTTTTCCGGAAACAGGAAGCGTATTTATACGAAAATCGTACATTCTGTCATTATATTTTATTGAAAACGTACCATCTTGCGGTCTTCTGTGTTCCGCAATATTCATTCTGGCTAAAACCTTAAAACGGGTAATAACCGCTTGCTCAATACTACCCGGAATTTCGAGAACTTTCTTTAAAATACCGTCTGAACGCAAACGAACTACATAATACCCGATTCTCGGCTCGATATGAATATCGGAAGCTTTTGCATCAATTGAATCAGTAATAATTTTATAAACAAATTTTGCAACATTCCCGCTTGCATCCTGAAGCTCACGCTCAACCTGAGTCCATAAAGATTCTTCCTGATTGTACTGTGCAGTTTCTTCCTCAATACTCTGAATAATTCTCTCTGTCTCTTTTGCATGCTCTTGAGACTTTTTCATCAAGGCTAAATCTTTTATAAAAAGCTCATATTCGACATAAGGTATCGCATAAACATTCAATGAACGTCCTGTAGAAAGCGAGATTTCACGTATTGTATACTTGTCCTCCGGATCAACCATTGCAACACCGAGCTTATCCCCTTCCATGGACATTATTGCAACACGTTTTTTCTCCATAAAATCGTCAGGAAGCATTTTTAATATCGAAGGGTCAGGGGTAATTCCTGCTTTTGTTACAACTTCGCAATTATATTTTTTCTTTAAGTAAGAAGCTACCTTATCCGCTGAAAGATAACCTTTTGCTGAAAAAACCGCATTTAAGGGGAGCTTCTTTTCCTCAGATTCCGCTCTGCATTCATCTAATTGTGCCTTTGTAATCCATCCGATACCTACAAGCATATCTTCCGGAGAAGGAGATATGCTGTCTTTTACAGCTTGCTCAGATTGATTATGTACGGATTCTGCCTCAATGGAAGATATGATACTGTCAAAATCCCCTGCTTCAACAGGTATAAATTTCGGTACGGAATCGCTGTATTTTTCCTTAAATATAGCTTCTATTTTTGCACGTTCGCCGGCTTTATTTTTGTTTATGATTATAAAAAAGTCGTTCGCACGTCTGTCCACTGGAATAAAACCTGATGATTTCATCAGGTTTAATTCAAAATTATTAGTATATTCTTTTTTTATACTGTTTTTTAATTTTTCCAGTTGACCAGACATAATTATTCATTTATACACTATCAGCTACTGAACCTTCGCCGTCATTGATGATATTAGGAGTAATCATAATAACAAGTTCTGACTTAGATTTAGCTGTCGCAGTAGATCTGAATGCCGCACCTATTATCGGCAAATCGCCAAGGAACGGTATTTTGTTTACTGTTTTTGTTTCTACTTCCTGAAGCATACCGCCGAGGACAAGAGTTTCGCCGTCTTTAATTCTTACATTCTTCAAATCCATATTTCTTCTGCTCAAAAGAGTTGCAACCAAATCGTTTGTTGAGGTAACGCCGGATGCAAATATTTGATCTGCTATGGTTGAGTATTGAGGTTTAATATTAAGCGTTACATAACCTTCCGGAGATATAAACGGTATAAGAGATATCTTAATACCTAAATCATTACCGATTGTATATGTTCTCTGAACTGCACCAACAGTACTTACACCGTTGCCTGCTGCAGAAAGAAATTCGGACGTAACTTTTTCTACATAATCTTGAGTTAAGTCAATCGTTGAAGTTTTACCGTTCGTAATCAAGATTTTCGGATTAGCAAGAACTCTGCCTTTTCTGTTTTGTATAATGTAGTTCATCATCCACTGAACCTGCACTGACGGAAGCTGAGAATAAACTGTTCTCAATACTTGGGTAGGAATATTCATTGCACCATCAAGTATATAAGGTAAACCGTTTGGCTTTGCATTAGGTGATACCACACCTGTTTGCGGATCAATCCAACCTAACAAGTTCCCGTCAGAATCATAACTGCCGTTGCTACCACCGCTCCACATATATTCTTGTTTTGTTGTCCAAGGAGAAGAATGCGTTCTGCCCGCACTTACTCCTTCCCCGTCAAAGGTAGCAAACCAATGTCTGCCTGCAACCTGCCATTGATTTTGGAATTCTTTTGAACCGTTTTCATTGAGTTCAATAATTGCTACCTCTAAGTATGCCTGAGGTTGTTTTACGTCATTTGATTTTATAAAGCTTTCAATCATTCTTGCCTGAGCTTCAGAACCGCCCATAAGAGTAATTGTACCTCTTTGAGGGAAATATGCGATTGAAAGATTTTGTACGTCAAACGGAGCTACCGAACCGCCTGATGATGCTGACATTGTACATGCAACAATGCCTTCTCCTAATTGCAATGTACCGTTGCCGCTTTCGTCGCCACCTTCATCTCCGCCTTCTTCAGCATCAGCGGCAGCACCTGTCATAATACCTGCTGCTCCGCCTGTCATGTCTTCCTCTTCCTCAGAGCCTGCGGAACTTTTACCTGAACTGCCACTCAAGCCTTTATTCATTCCTCTTGAAGGCAAAAGCAGGTTGCATATCATATTTGCCATTTCGGCAGGAGTTGTGTGATTTACGGTAAATGTTTTTGAATAAGGTTCTCTGTCAAATTGTGCGATTACTTTTTTGACAATTTCAGCATCCGAAGGCATACCGAATACTATTAATTCGTTTGTCGCAGAGTTTACCGTTGCAGCATCTGTTCCTGACATGCCTGTCTTTTTCATGCTGAATACATTTTGATTTAAGAAGTTTGCAATACTTACCGCACTTACATAATGAACCGGAAATACCATCATTTCCTGTTTCGAATATGCGGCATTTGACTCGGAATCCTTAGACATTATTATCATCGTATTGCCTTGTTTATAATAATTCAGATTTGCAATCGATAAAACAAGATTAAACGCTTCGTTTATCGGAGTTTTTACCAAATCCAAAGTTACTTTCCCGTCAACGGAGGTATGAAATACAATGTTCATTCCCGCTTTATCGGCAAACATTCTAAGAACTTGCTTTACATCGGAATCACGCAAGCTCAATGTTATTATATCGTTACTATCAGTAAGTTTTACGTTCCCGCTTAAACTCATTGTACCGGAGTTTGCGTAAGCACTGTAATATGAATCTGACAATGCCAGTGTTGCAGGAGTTGTGAACGCTAATAATAACGCAGCCGACAATACCCTCTTTATATTACTGTAACCCATTATTTTACACCTCCAAATTTATTATTAAGGTTTGCTACTTCATTATGATTTATAGTTCCCTCGGTCAGAATTTCGCCGATTCCGGCTTTGTATACATTCTTGCCCAGCTGAACCGTTACCGAATCCTGTGCTATGTTTACAACCTTGTAGTTGTTTACAACATCGCCTTTCTTAACAAGATAATCATTGCCTTCTATATTAAGAATTGCGGAAGGGCTAAACTTGTCATACAGAATACCGGAAACAATAGTATCCATTACACGTGCAGCATCGGAATTTTCGTTTATCACTTCCGGAGGTTCTATCAGGTTGAATGCCGGTATATCCGTTACTACCGCACTGTTCGTTAAATCTCTGTACGGAACAAAAGGATTAGCTTTGACTATGCCATTCGGAATAGTTATTACGCTCTTTTTTGATGATGCTGCTGCTAACGGTATATCTGCCATCTTTACGATTCCTATTTCATCAAGTTCCGCTGTGTTAATATTCTTGTGAATAAACAACATTGACAATAACGGTATTAATAGTACCGATGTCACTGCAATTGCAGTCGGTTTCCTGTGTGCTGAAACAAAACATAATGCACTAATAAAGCCTTTTTTCAAATACTTGCAAACCGCACTGCTCTCTTTTTTCTTCATATAATTGCGCATTTTCATATTGTACTTCTAACTACCTAATATTTTACCAACTTATTTAAATTTATTACAAAATATTTTGTATGTAACCATGCAAATAGGCTATTTAATTAAAATTAACTTTTTAAAAATAATACTCTCTTCAAAAGATTACACCTCTACATAATTTACGATAACATATTATTTCAAACAAAGCAATAGATTACAAAATGTGAGCAAATTTTATTTTTATGGTTTTGATATTGTCATGGAAAATTCAATAAGCTTTAAATTGAAAATGAATTTTGTAAATGCTTTGATTTTCAACGGATGAAAATGGAGTAAATATTGATTTTAGAACGATTATAGACTCATTTAAACCGGCGGATGAATTTTTTACGGAAAGAGTCAGAACATGTGCCAAAGATTTTAGTAAACAAATTTTCGTGCTATAATCAGGCATTATGAATACAGTTGAATTTATTAAGCACGAATTGACAGGCTGGGGTAAATATGAACGAGTCATTTTTCCAATGATACTAATATTTATCATCTGTCTTTCATTTTTGACGGGAGATAATAAAGTTGCCCTAATTTCTGCTATTTGCGGAATCAGTTATACAATTCTCGCCGGAAAAGGCAAAATTTCCTGTTATATGATAGGGCTTTTAGGAACTTTCTGCTATTCATATATATCTTATAAAAATGCTTTTTGGGGAAACCTTGCTTTGTATATATTATATTGTATGCCTATGCAGATTGTAGGAATTTTGAAATGGAAAAACCATTTAAAAAAAGAAACTCATTCGATTTACAAAACACGCCTTTCTAAAAAAGAATTTTTTATATATTTTTCTATAGCATTTGCATTAATTACCGTTCTTTACTGTATTTTACTAAAAATGAATGATTCAAATCCTTTAATAGATTCAATGACATCAATATTTTCAATTCTTGGTCTTTTACTTACGGTTAAAAGATGTATTGAACAGTGGTATGTATGGTTTGTCGTAAATGCTCTGTCTGCGGTAATGTGGACTATTGCTTATATTAACGGCTCAAATTGCCTTGCAACTGTTTTGATGTGGGTAACTTATCTGTTTGCGGGAATTTATTTTATGTACCAGTGGAACAAAGAACTTAAAGAAAATGTTAATTATTGATATTTTTCCTTTTTAATTATTCTCGAAGTTCTGCATCGTTCAGTGTTATAAACGTATTCCTTTATATTTATCAATCAGAATATAAAATACATTTGAAAACTGCTTAATTTATTTATTAATTTTCTGTAAATTTCCTTGGCTTGTTATTATTGTTTTTTAATAATGGAGCTGGAGACGAGGCTCATCTTGGATTTGCTCCACGCTCGAATAGTCTCGTTTACGAACCTACGGTTCTAACAAACTCGATATTCTCGCTATCCGGACTAGCACTTTGTGCGTCGTCCGTCCGCAAATCCGCCGAACTCGCAAAGGTCTTGTTCTCGCCAGTATCTACCTAACAAAATAAGCCGATGGAACTAAAGTCCAACGGCTTATTTTGGAGCGGGAGACGAGGCTCGAACTCGCGACATCCTCCTTGGCAATCTCACCATGAATGCTAGAAATTCAGTATTTGAAACCTTTTTGGCAGTTTTGAAACTTATTAAAAAGGACGTGAATTCATATAGCAATTACCCACCCATTACCCACAGATTTTTCAATAAAATTAGTTAAGAAATATTAGAGAAAAAACCTGCAAGAATGCCGTTATACTTTCATTTACATCAAAATATAAATTTATTAAAAAACTTTCTGCTTTTATCTGCATTCAAACTGCATTCTATTATCATTTTTTTATTTTTTCTATAATTTTATAAATTACAAAATTACAAAAAGAAAAAAGTAAGCTAAAAGACTTTCTACTGTTAATTTTCAGCGTGTAATCAAAAAGTAATTTTATGTAATTTTCTGATTACAACTGTTCTAACTCGGGAGTTGTATCAATAAGCATAGCAAAAGCAGTATCAATTTTTTGATGTAACAAATGAACTAACGGAGTGATATTGCCGATTTCTTCTATCTCTTGAAAGTTCTCACAAAAGACGTTTGCTACAATGCTTGTATTATAAACATCTTTGACAATATAGTATAATTTTTTCAATGTCTAGTTTGTCTTTATCAAATGTTAAATCCCTCATAATTCAATTATATCAACAGTTCTAGATTATTGCAATAAAGTGTTAATAAGTGTAAATGCAGTAATATCAACAGTTTACGACCTGTTAATTTTAGTTTATAATAATAAAAATGGCATAAATTGAGTAAAAACATCACTTTTGACTAATT
>CALYTW010000040.1 GCA_945487905.1 uncultured cyanobacterium | reverse complement strand
GATGTATCTTTGCAAAAAATATACAATAATGTATTACAGACACAGGTCTTAATATATCGTTACATTTTAACAATATAATTTGTTTTGAGTTTTTATTTCAAATATAATGTTTGATGTAACAAAAAGTAATAACCCATTATTAGCGAAAATACACATATTAGGAATACGGATACTATGAAAAAACAAGTTTGTTATTTGATTGCGGCAATGTTTATGTGTGCAGCAGGGCAGGCAAGAGCGGATGTGTTTTCCGGAACAGGTATGGATGCCGGAGCATTTAACAAAATGGAACAGTCTCAGATTAATAATTATCAGCTGGAAAAGAGTTATGTACAGACTCTCGACCACGTTACTGATGACGAAAGAATCTATGATGCTTCTGTAGAAGAAGACATCGCAAGAGAAGGGTTGATTTACAATCCGCACTTTTTATTGGAAAAGGTAAACTTTGAAGGAAATACTGAAATTTCCGAAGCCGAATTACAGCACTTAGCCTTAGAGGTTTTGGGAGAAGACGTTTTCTTTGATGAATTGCTTGAACTTTGTTCAAAAGTTACAAACTTATACCACTCAAAAGGTTATTTAACATCTTATGCAACCGTTCCGCCGCAAAGAATTGTTGACGGTGTTGCAACAATCAAGATTGTGGAAAGCAAGGTCGGCGAATTAAATATTGAAGGCGAAAAATGGACTCGTGAATGGTATTTGAAACATATTATTATGGGTAAAGCCGGACTCAGAGAAGGCGATGTATTTAACGCTAAAAACCTTCAACGTGCTATGAAGGAAATTAATAAAGAATCCTACGTTCAGGCTCAGACAGAAGTTGAAAGACAAGAAGACGGAGACGAAAATACAGCAATCACTCTTAATGTAAGAGACAGATTTCCTGTTCAGCTCGGATTTGCTTACGACGACTACGGCAGAACATATACAGGCGACCAAAGAGTTTCTTTCTTGGTTGGTATGCAAAACTTGACAGGACTCGGAGATAAAATCTACGGCGGTACAATACTTTCATCAGGTGCAACAGGCTGGATGGCAGGATATTCACTCCCTGTTTCATCATACGGGACAAGATTATCTTTCGATTTTTCTGACTCTCATGTAAGATTGGGTAAGGACTTGAAGGGTGCAAACATCAAAGGTAATGCACAAAGCTACTTTACAAAAATTACTCATCCGTTAATTCAAACTGCAAAATCGGATTTATACTTTTACACAGGATATGATTACGTTAAAGCAAATACGACTATGAACATATTTAATCCGAGACGTATACTGTCTGATTATCAGTTAAATGTATGGCGTTCCGGTTTGTACGGAATGACCGATGACAGCTATGGTCGTTGGATTGGCAATTTAGGCATAGATTTCGGTATGGGCGGTTCGGACCAGACCAATTCCGGAAACGACAAAACGTTCTTCAAGATGAACGCAGGAGTCACACGTGCGCAAAGATTGTTCTCAAGAAGTATGGGTATTGTAAGGATAAACGGTCAATATTCGCCAAACAAACTGTTCGCAGCAGAACAGATGCAATTGGGCGGCCCATATACATTAAGAGGTTTTCAGCCTGCTGAAGTTATCGGAGATTACGGTTTCTCAGGAACTTTGGAATACAGAACGCCGATTCCTCTAATGAGTAAACTTTGGCCATGGTTCGATGACAGATTCAGACTTGCAGCATTCTATGATTTTGGCTGGATAGATTCTAACAGTTCGATTGAATACCCTGCAAGATTCTTACACAGTATAGGTTTTGGCGGATACTTCAATATTGCGGATTGGATAGCATTCCAGTTCGGACTCGGCTTCCCGCTTATTGATGACTACGGTAAGAATACAGCCAGATTCTACTTCGGATTAAATTCAGACCTGGACAGACTTATACCGCTTAGGAATCCTGAAAAATTATAACTTTATATAAAAAAGCGGGCTTCGAATTTTTCGAAGCCCGCTTTTTTCGTGCTTTTGTGATAAAATTTACTACCACATGAAAAATATTTGTAATATAATTTAAGTGTACTTTTTACCAGAAAAGAAAGGATGGGCAAATAATGGCTAATTTAGACAAAATTATGAAGCCGAAATCTATTGCAGTTGTTGGTGCTTCAACAAAAGAGCATACAATCGGTTCAGACATTATGAAAAGATTACAGGAATACAAGTTTACGGGAAAGATTTATCCTGTAAACCCTAAAGGCGGTATAATCGAAGGTCTTCAGGCATACACTTCTGTTCTTGAAGTTCCAGGAGAAATCGATTTGGCAATCATTGTAGTTAATGCTAAATTCGTTCTTGATACAATAGATCAATGCCACGAAAAAGGTATAAAAGGTCTTTGCGTTATTACTGCAGGCTTTAAAGAAACTGGAGCAGAAGGTGCAGAGCTTGAGAAAGCTTTGTTATCAAAAGTAAAAGAATACGGTATGAGATGCGTAGGTCCGAACTGCTTAGGTGTTGTGAATACATTACCTGAAGTTTCAATGGACGGATGTTTCGCTGAAAGCTTGCCTGAAAGAGGACATATTGGTTTCGTTTCTCAGTCAGGTGCTTTAGGCGGCGGTATTTTGAATATTCTTAAAGACCTTAACCTTGGTTTTGCACAATTTATTTCTATCGGCAATCAGGCAGATGTTAACGCTGAAACAGCTATGGAATATTGGGAAAACGATTCTGACGTAGAACAAATCCTTCTTTACATGGAATCAATCCAAAACCCTGCAAACTTCAGAAAATTAGCTTCAAGAATTTCAAAGAAGAAACCTATTTTGGCTCTTAAAGCAGGTCGTTCTGCAGCAGGCGCAAGCGCAGCATCTTCTCACACAGGTTCATTGGCAGGTGCTGATAAAGCTGCAAATGCTTTACTCGGTCAATCAGGTGTTATCAGAGAATATTCATTGAAGAACCTTTTTGCTACAGCAAAAGTTTTTGCTAACTGCCCGATTCCAAAAGGAGACAGAGTTGCAATTATTACAAACTCCGGCGGCCCCGGAATTATGGCAACCGATGCTGTTTGTGAATACGGTATGCAAATGGCAAAGATTTCTGATACTACCAAGGAAAAACTCAGAAGTTTCTTACCTTCCGCAGCATCAGTTAAAAACCCGATTGATATGATTGCATCAGCTCCTATCGAACACTACAAACAAACTCTTGAAACGGTTATCGCTGATGAAAATGTTGATATGATTATGGTTATATACTTACCGTTCTTAGGTTTAAAAGATATTGACGTAGCTAAGGCAGTTATGGAAATCAAGGCTCAATATCCGCACAAACCTGTTATCGGCGTATTTATGACTAAGTCTGAATTCTTTACAGCTTTGAGCGATATGGATGTTAATATGCCGTTCTTTATGTATGCAGAAGAAGCAGCAGATGGTTTTAACAGATTGAATCAACAGAGACAATGGATTGAAAGACCGGAAGGTACAATCATGAGATACAATGTTGATTATGACAGAGCAAAAAGCATAATCTGCAATTCAATAAGCGAAGGCAGAGATCAGCTTACAACTCGTGAATCAATTGACGTATTGGATGCATACGGAATCAGAGTTTGTAAATCAGGATTCGCTAAATCAGAAGACGAAGCTGTTTCAATTGCAGATTCAATCGGATATCCGGTTGTTATGAAGATGACTTCAAAAACAACTTCTCACAAAACAGATGTAGGCGGTGTAAGAGTAAACATCCAATCCTCAGAACAATTGAGAGCAGAATATCAGGACTTAATCTCTAAACTTGAAGCAAAAGGTCTTCTCGAAGGTCTTGAAGGTGTAATTATTCAAGAAATGGTTAAAGGTTCACGAGAAATGGTTTGCGGTATCGCAACAGATCCTCAATACGGCCCGATGATGATGTTTGGTCTAGGCGGTGTATTTATTGAAGTTATGAAGGACGTAACCTTCAGAATCGCACCTTTGACAGATATGGATGCTAAGGATATGATTAAATCCGTTAAAGCATACAAACTTCTTCAAGGTGCAAGAGGTACCACACCTGCTCAAATGGAACAAATTGAAGAAACTTTGTTGAGATTGTCTCAATTAGTTTCTGATTTCAGCTTCATTGATGAATTGGATATCAACCCGTTGTTGATTTCCGAAAAATCAGGCGAAGGAATTGCAGTAGACGGACGTATCAAGGTAAGAATGTCTGAAGCTAAAGAAGCTCTCGGATGCTCTTGCAAAGACGGCGTTTGTGCGTGCAGCTTGTAAGATTGAAATGATAAAATCTAAAATAAGAGAGAGGGTGTCCAAAAAACATGGGCACCTTCTTTATTTGTTTTATTATAAAATGATATAAGTTCATTGAGGAGATTATATGAAAAGAGAATTTGACGATATTATAAACGGAGAGTCGATAGACTCTGTTATAAATAAATTTGGTATAACTCATTACCGATATGAGGACTGTCAGAGAGGGGATTTGGTAAAAGTTGACGGGTTCCCTGTTCATAAAGCTTGTGCAGAGGCATTTAAACTAATGAAATCTTCGGCAAAAAAGGAGGGGATAAATATTAAGGTAGTATCAGGATATCGGTCTTCGCATTATCAAATACAAGTATTTAAGAGAAAGTTTAACGGTAATTATCCGACAAATGATGAAATGAAGGCAAGGTTAAGGTATTCTGCACCTTCTGGGTATTCGGAGCATCATACAGGTTTAGCGGTTGATATTAATGAAACCGAAGATTGGTTCAAAGATACTCCGACTTATGAATGGCTTTTAAAAAATGCTCATCAATTTGGTTTTGAAAACTCGTTTCCTGAAAATAATTCACAAGGTTTAGGTTTTGAACCGTGGCATTGGAGATGTGTCGGTAAAAATGGAGAGTACAAAAAAGTTTTTGAAAAAGCAAGACGAAATGACCCAAGATTTAAAATCGAATTCTAAAACTTGATATCTCATAGCTTAAAAAAAAGCCCGCACTCTTGAGCGAGCTTTTTAACGAACAGGGTTAGCGATAGTCTTTTTCCGTACAGTCACAGAAACATTCTTCATGACCTGATGTAGCAAGCATAACAACTGCACCAATACCTACAAGAGAATAAATTATCCTTGAAAGCACTGTTTGGTCGCCGAACATTGCAGACACAATGTTATAATCAAAGAAACCGACTATACCCCAAACCAGAGCCCCTGTAATTACAAGAGCATAAGCTAACATTCTCAGGATATTCATAATTCACCTCCTTCCAATCTTATTATTACCCGATTGTAAATTATTACATTACCGATATGGAGTGGTACTTTTGGAGTATAATGTTTAAACAAGGAGATATTTATGAGACTGCATCAAATAAGAAACGCAACTTTAATAATAGAGTTTTCCAGAAAAAGGTTTTTAGTTGACCCTATGTTTGCGGGGGTAAATGGGTTAAAAGGGGTAAAAGGGGAATTGTTACCTTTAAATAATTCGGAAAATTTCTTTCCTTTGCATGATTTACCGTTTTCGCCTAAAGATATTTTGAAAAACATTGATGCCGTTATAATTACCCACTTGCACACAGACCATTTTGATAAGTTTGCTAAAGATTTAATGCCGAAGGGTATGAAAATATTTGTTCAGGATATTTTTGACAAAAACGCTCTGGAAAAAGAACATTTTAATAACCTTGAAATCGTTAAATCCGAAGGAACAGAGTTTGAGGGGGTAAAATTATATAAAACAGAATGCTGTCATGGCATAAGACCTTTTGTTGAACCGATATTTCTTGCAAACGGTATGCGATGGGAAGCAATGGGAGTTGTTTTTAAAGCAGAAAATGAGCCGGTTCTGTATCTTGCTGGAGATACCGTTTGGTATAAAGGGGTCAAAGAAGCGTTGGATATTCATAAGCCAAAACATATAATCCTCAATACCTCCTGTACTGTCATAAGCAACAACGAACCTGTTATAATGGGGATTGATGATATTAAAGAGATTCATGAGTATTATCCGTATGGTAAATTAATAGCAAGTCATATGGATTGCTCAAGCAATTCAACACTTTCAAGAGCTGATTTAAGAGCTTCAGAAGTTAAAGACTACATTTACACCCCTGCTGACGGCGAAATGATGTATTTAGAGTAATTTCCTCTCTACCCCTGAAGAAGAACGAAGCGGCGAGGTTTTCTTTCGGCAGAACTATATTTACTTCCTACCCCTCGTCCCAAAGTTCGAAATATTCGGCTTTATCAAAAGTGCGTTCATCTCTGTAATAACTGTTATATTGCTTTGCTTTTCGTATAATGTCGTACCATTCTCTGTAATTATCTTTAAAATCTTCTTTATCCCTGTTGATATAGTGCAGAGATATAATGCCATTGTGCGCTCTTGTCACTCTGTAGAATTCGCATTGGGCTTTTACATTTCTATAATCGTCGGTACATCTGGTTGCGAGAGCATCTGCGTAAGTTATTTTTAAATATTTGTAATTTCCTGTAGGGTTAGTTTTTTTCATTTTAGCTATTTCATTAGACATAAAAATATTTACGGGGTATCCCGAACCGTAATAGGAATGCACAATTATGGATCTTCTCCAATCCTGCGGAGTTTGCCCCTTTGGCAGATAAACAAGAATAGCTTCGTCTCCGGCTCTTTTGTAGTATGCTTTTTTCCATAATTCTCCCTGCGGATATTTTATTATAATTGTTTCATAAGCCAATACTACTGGGATGAAGAACAGGATAGCAAGGCTAAATAAAAGGACTTTTTTCATCTGCAATGATCCCTTCTCTATCATTTAACCCTGTCAGACTTTTCAACTTTTTGACGGCAAAAATCTCACTTTCAAAATGACCTATATCAAAAATAACCTTGTTAGTTTCGACAGCAGTATGAAATTTAACATCTCCTGTTACAAAGGCATCGCAAGGAGTTTCAGAAATAAATTCCGAACCTGAGCCGGCACAGAAACCTATTGTTTTAATAAATTTTGTTTCGTTGTTATTAACAACACGCAATCTCGGAGAAATTTGCAGAAGTTTCACTTTCAAAAAATCCACGCTCATTTCATTTTCAAGCTCTACTATTCTAACAAAGTCATTATACGGCTTTCCTTGAAAATTCAAAGCCGACAAAAGCAAATCCGTTGTCCCTCCGATTGCTTTATCAAAATTAGTGTGCGCACAATATATATCAATTTTTTTGTATTCCAACGGAACATAAAATAACGGGTGGTGTGAAATTATCAGGTCACATCCGAGTTTCAAAGCCTGTGCAAAAACTTTTGTGGTAACCGTAAGAGCAAACAAAACTTTGTGAATTTCATTTGTTGCCCCCCCATTTACCCCTCTATTTACCACTACTCCCCAGCCGGAGCAATCCCATTTCTCCTGAGTTTCTAAAGGTGCAAAATCTTCTATTTTTTTTATAAGCTCATATTTATTCAAAGATTTTCTCCAAAATTTTCTTTGCAATATTTACCTTTGTATCTCTTTCAATATGACTTATATTCAAATTTTTATCAAGTATGTAAACCTCGTTAAAATCTCCGGAGAAACCAATATCTTTTCTTGAAATATCGTTTGCTACAAGGTAATCACAGCCTTTGTTTTTAATTTTTATTTTAGCATTTTCAAGCAAATTTTCGCTTTCGGCACAAAAACCGACGATTTTAGCATCGGATTTTTCGGCACATATTTCTTTTAGTATATCGGGATTCGGTGCAAATGTAAGTGTTATTTCATCCTTGCCGTTTTTCTTCATTTTTTGTTCTGAATAATTCTTTATCCTGTAATCAGCAACTGCAGCAGCCATAATTATGCAGTCCTGATTGCGTAATTCTGATTTTACGGCAGATTTCATTTCTTCCGCTGATTCGGCCGAAATATTTTTATAAGGCTTATTTAGCTTAAATGTTGAAACGAGTGTAACATCAGCGCCTAAAGAATACGCAACATCAGCAAGTGCGATTCCCATTTTTCCCGAAGAATTATTTGTAATATAACGAACAGGGTCAATTTTTTCTTTTGTTCCGCCGGCGGTAATCAGTATTTTTTTGCCATCTAAAATCTTATTTTTATTTAGCAGCTCTGTTGTTTTTTCGAGAATCATCTCCGGTTCAGCCATTCTGCCTTTACCTTCTGTACCGCAGGCAAGAAACCCTGTTTCCGGTTCAATAAATTCATACCCTGCAAACTTTAATTTTTCTATATTTTCCTGAACGAATTGATTTTCCCACATTCCTGTATTCATTGAGGGTGCAAGCAAGATTTGTTTTTTAAAAGCACAAGCAATTGAGGTTAAGAGATTATCACAAATTCCGTTTGCGATTTTAGAAATGGTGTTTGCAGTAGCGGGTGCTATTACAAAAATATCAGCCCAATCGCAAAGAGAAATATGCTCGGGTTTATATTCTTCGATTTCAAAATTATTTACATAAACTTCGTTATTAGAGACTGTCTGAAGTGTCAATTTAGTCACAAAGTTTTCAGCAGACGGAGTCATTACAACTCTTACATTTGCGTCGTTTTTTTTAAACAGACGTACCAGCTGAGGAATTTTATATGATGCAATCCCGCCTGTTATCCCTATTAAAACATTTTTCCCGCTTATGCTCATAGAAGTATTATACAACAAAATATATATTTTGTTGTTTTAATCAATAACATCGTTGTATTCTTCAGGATTGTTCAGCAAATCATAATTGATTTCGTTTTCATTATCAGCAATAGCTGCTGCAACAACCGCATCCGAAGTTACGTTAACAAGCGTTCTCATCATATCGGTAATTCTTTCTATCGTAAATAAGAATGCAAAACCTGCAACAAGCTGTTCAGGACTCAATCCCAGACCGTTAAGAACAAGTGCAATAGTTATCAAACCTGCCCCCGGAATACCTGCTGATGTGCTTGATGCCACAATAGCAAGCAAAGCAACCTGTACAATAATCAGCGGAGTCAAGGCTACACCATAAGCCTGAGCAAGGAATATTACCGCAACCACCTGAAGTAAGGCTGTTCCGTCCATATTCAATGTTGCCCCCAAAGGAATTACAAAACTTGTAACCTTATGAGATATACCTCTTTTTTCACAACATGCAATCGTTAAAGGAAGCGTAGCTGAAGAACTTGCCGTTCCGAACGCAACCATCATAGCCTCTGCAATTGCTGCATAAAGCATCCATACCGGAACTTTTGAAAATACTCTCAAAAATATCGGATATACCACAAACATCTGGATTCCGAAGCCGAGAGCCAAGACACCCAAATATTTTGAAATTGCCATAAATATATCAATCCCGAAGTGCGAAACCGCTACTGCAGTAAGAGCAAAAACACCCGGCGCAGCAAAACACATAATCCAATCAGTAATTTTCATTGTAGCCGCAAATATTGATTCAAAAAAGCTTACAAACGGCCTGTTGATTTCGCCGACTCTTGCTAATGCAACCGAAAATATAACCGCAAAAACAATAATCGGAACCATATCTCCTGCAGCTATTGAAGAAAGCGGATTTTTGGGTACAAAACCAAGAATTATATTCAGCAAATTTCCTCTCTGCGCCTCAATCGTAGCTGCGACATGAGATTGAATATCCGTTGCAATATCAGATGTAATATACGCAGCCGCACCAAGTCCCGGCTTAATTAAAAGAGCTAATCCTGCACCCAAAGCTACAGCAATTGTGGTTATTATCGCATAATAGAAAATCATTTTTGTACCGAGTTTTCCGAGCTGTTTGCTGTCCCCGATACTTGTTATACCAATAACAATAGCCGAAATTACAAGCGGAATTACAACCATTTGGATTAATCTGATAAATAATTGCCCAATAAAATCAAGCGCAGCCATTATCATCGGATTTTGATGTGTATGAAGCCATACACCTGTTATAATACCAAGAATAAGCCCCGCAAAAATGTGCCAGTTTCTCTTTAATCCCAGTCCCAAAGCTATCATAACCTGCATATATAATTTCATAAAATTTAACCTCTCTTAATCTTACCTTAACCAGTTAATTGTACTATTTTTTCTTCAAAAATACAAGCGTAATTGACAGGAGTTCAGAAATTTTCTATACTTTAAACTATGTTTATTCCTTATGAAAGACTAGGTTTGGTTATTTGTAAACTCTTTAAGAGCAAGTTTCTTCAAGATTTTTTTTACAATCTTAAAGTTAATCAGAATGTAAATTATATTAAAAATAACAAACCAAAAGTGATAAAAAAACTGAAAAATAAACTTAAATCCGGCGAAAAACTGAATGCTGTATTTTATGTATATGATGAAACAAAGTGGAAGGGGCAGTCTCTATATGACTTGCTCAAAAATATGTATCGATTCGATATAAAAATACTTGTTTCAAAAACTTCCGCAAAAAATAAAGATAATCCGAGTTATCAAGGGATAAATAATGTTAAAAGGGTTTATAACTATTTCAAAGAAAAGGGCTTAAACGTAGAATATGCTTATGATACAGAAAAGGAAGCGTTTATACCGTTTGAAAAATTTAACCCAGATATTATATTTTACCAGCATCCTTGGTATGTAGAACGGACTCAAGGACCTGTCGTCTGCTCAAAGTACGCTCTCACTTGTTATTTGCCGTATTATTTCCCGATAGAGACTGCGGATATTGATTGTAAGCTTAGATTTCACAAATATATCGAATCGATATATATTTTGGATGAAGACACAAAAAACAAGTATGAAAAAATGTCAGGATTAAAAAACTTAAAAGTTGTCGGATATCCCTATCTTGATTATTTTAACAACAAAGATTGTACAGGCGGAGACTATGTAATTTATTCACCGCACTGGACTGTAGGCGGGAAAGGACTGGCATACGGCACTTTTGAGTGGAGCGGTAAGTTTATGCTGGAGTACGCAAAAGCTCATCCTGAGAAAAAATGGGCATTCAAACCACATCCTCTGCTTTATAAAGCTTTGATTGATAACGAAATTATGACCCCAAAAGACGCCGAAAACTATTATAACGACTGGGGTAAAATAGGCATAAAGTATGAAAGCGGAGATTATTTGGGACTTTTTGAAAAATCTAAAATGATGATTACGGATTGCAGTTCGTTTTTAGGCGAATATTTTGTAACGGGAAAACCATTAATCCACTTAATGAGTGAAAAATCACAGTTTAATCACTCTGATAATCCGATTTTGAAAGCATATTACAGGGCTTATAATCTTGATGAGCTTAAAAATCTGCTGAATTATTTACCCCAAAATGATGATATGAAAGAGATTCGAAAAGAAACGCTTGAAAAACTGGGAATCAAAAGCAACAATGCTTCGCAAAAAATTATAGACGATATTATGAAAGAAATTTTAGCTTAAACATTCGATTCTGGATTCTATAACTTTGATACGGGCATTGTCGTTGGAAGTCAAAATATTTTTATTTTTTATCCAATGCTGTTCAAACTTAAGTGCTTTTATAATCCCTTCTTCCGCTCTTCCTGAATAAAGCGATTCAGAGCTAAAAACTATTTTTCTGGTTTCGTATTTATCTAATTCAGCACCCAGTTTTTTAAAAAATGCAATCGACATCGGAGAAACTCCACCTCCGATTATAAACTTTTTCCCATGTTCTTTTGACTTTACTGCAACATCATTTGCTATTTTTAAAACTGATTCCGAATCTATATCACAAGAATTTAATGCCATTGATTCGGTTAAATCAGTCCTGCCCAGCACAACTCCGTCTATATATTGTGCTGATTCGGAACTCAAAATCTCATCCATGGCTTTTAAACCGCTCTTTGTTTCCATATTTATGTATAATTCGGTACTGTTTTTTGTCTGTTCGTCAAAAAATCCGGTAATCGTTTTAACATATTTTTCTAATGCATAAACTGACTCTATCATCGGCGCAGAAATTGATTTCGTGCCAATCTTCAAAGCTTTTTTCATATCATTTGAAGCTCCGCACCCGCCTATCTTTACGCACAAATCCAAGCCTGACGATTCGGAAATACCTGCCAAAAAAGTCAGTTCATCGTCTGTAAACCATTCGTCTTCAAAATCAATTTTTAATCCGACTGCAAAATGGTTTTCCTTCAAATCCGTTATTACTTCAGTAAGATACTTTTCTGCATCAATCATTTTAAGCAAAATTCCGTTCTTGTATTACAATCAAGTCCTGCACAATTTCTTATATTATCCTAGCACA
This sequence comes from uncultured cyanobacterium, assembly GCA_945487905.1. Classification (GTDB taxonomy): domain Bacteria; phylum Cyanobacteriota; class Vampirovibrionia; order Gastranaerophilales; family Gastranaerophilaceae; genus CAG-196. The sequence continues at coordinate 2,393 of CALYTW010000040.1, read as the reverse complement.
ATAATTATTTATTTGTTTTGTTTTAAAGACTTTAATTCAAGAATTTTTTTTATCTTGCTGTTGTCGCCGTAAATACAAGGCGAATCATAAGGTCTTGACGGATATTTCCCAAAATCAGGTTTTATTTTTAAATTGTTTTCTTTTATATATTTTTCAACCTGTTCTCTTATAGCCACAGGTTTTCCGGAACAGCAGTTTATAATCCCTTCAATTTCATCCTGTTCAATTACTGCAGTAATCTGCTTTGCCAGTTCATGAATTTCAATATAATCAAATTGGTTCGTCCCATCGGTAAATGGAAAGAACTCTTTACCTTCTTTTGATAACTGCAATATTTTTGAGAACACAGAGCCTGAACTTTGTTCATCATCTCCGTATGTGTAAAAAAATCTCAAATGTTTATATAAAACCGGCTTGTCTTTAAAATATACAGTAAGCAGGCGTCTCAAGGTATCCTTTGAAATACCGTAAAATGACATCGGATTGGGTACGGCATCTTCAGGAACAGCACCTTCATAATAACCGATATCGTGCATTGAACCTACTGTAACAACTTGTTTCAATCCGTTGTCAACCAATTCCTTTATGAATTTGAAATTTTTTGGAATAGATTCAATATGCCACATAGAATTATGCACAGGGACATCTTTACTGGCAAAATGCAATAACACGTCTGGTTTGCACAGCTTTTCGTATAAGCTTTCATGCTCGGCATATATATCTAAACTTATAAATTTTGCTCGTTTATCAATCCAGTTATTATTAAAATCTACCGCAATAACCTCATGTCCTTCATCCAAAAGGGCTTTAGTCACATGAGAGCCTATATATCCATTTGCACCAGTTACAAGCACTTTCATATAATTCCCCATTATATCCATAAATATCTGGTTATATTAAATAACCTTTTAATTTTTCTCATTTTACATTTTAAAATACACTCAAGCTTATTTATACTCTCTATATCGATAACTTTATCGCATGGGTAAAATTCTTTAATATTTGAGTAATCTATATCTTGAAGTCTTGCCCTAATGCTTCTTGCCAAAGGGTTAAATGCTGCTAAATTTTTGTATTTATATATACATCCGGGATTAATAACCCTTTCTTTTAGATACTTCTCAAACCGTTTTGCAGAATTTTTATCCTTTTTTTCAGCAATAATTACCCAGTCAGTGTTTTCTTTTAAAATATTTTTAACCTGCTCTGCAGAAGTTATATCAAAAGTTCTGGGGTAATAGTTTTTATTACTTTTTGTGGTTCTTATGTTAGAACCTGCTTCTATATAATCTCCGCTTTTTTCAAAAGAATGGTAATTATTTTTGTGTCGATTATAATCTTCTATTGCGTGCAGACAATATTTACCCTGTTTAATTTTGGGGCTGTTTACGGATTTTAATTTCTCCAGCATTGACGGAGTAACATCGTCAATATCTTCGTTTGAGATACGCTTCGGAACATCTAAACAGAGAGAACAAAGCTCACACCAGTTTAATTGTTCGCCAAATTCTTCCGGAGTACGTTTCCACCAGCCTTGCTCAACTTTCCAACCGCCAGGGCCGTTAAATAACATATCTAAAGCACCTGCAATTTCGCAGAAAAATGCACCCTTCGGGGTCACTGTCGCTGACCATGTGTTTTGTGCAAAACACTTGTCTCGTCTTTTTATAAATTCTTCGTCAGGTATACCCAAATCCTTTCGTGCCATTAATATTGCCTGATGCAGGCATTTATTGTTGTGGTCATTCAACAGCTGCCAATCAAAAGAATCATTAATAACTTCAAAATGTTTGTAATATCCTCTGTTTAAGGAACACCACAGACCTGTTTTTGATGCGGTATTTTGCAGTTTGTCGTATATTTGCCTTTGCATTTCTTCAATCGGTTCTCTTGATAAACAAAAAGTTTTTCCGATTCTTTTATCTCTCAAATAATCGACAAATTTTTCAAATTCCGGATGTAACGTAGGTTCTCCGCCAATAATACCTACACAGCCTTCATATCCTTCAAAAGAATCCACTGCCTGCTTAAAGGTTTCAAAATCCATAAAAAACGGCTTTGTATGATGACCGCAAAACCTTGTACAATTGGAACACCTGTTTACGCAAGCATTTGTTATATCTATTTGTATGATTTCCATATCTTTAGGACTGCGCATAACTTTACCTTCCTTACTGCCAATAACACATTTTAAATATTTTAAAGAAAAATACCGGAGTTTTATATTGCAGATATACCTTGTAAAAACCTATATTTTTATCATTTATCTCTTTTACATAACCCCTATATTCGTTTACAAATTTTATGTACTCACATAATGAAAATCTGAAATATCTGAAAATATAACCTAATTCCTTCCTTATAAATACCCTCAAATACGGTAGTCTTTGTTC
>CALYTW010000039.1 GCA_945487905.1 uncultured cyanobacterium | reverse complement strand
AAACTTTTTCAATTTCGGCTTCTTTTTCGGGTTTTGCAAGCTTTGTATTTATATCGAGAGGTTCTCTCAAAATATCTTTAATCTTCATTTTTGGATTCAGACTGGAATACGGGTTTTGGAAAACCATTTGTACTCTGCTTGTGTAAGTTTTTTTTATACTGTAAATATCTTCATTTTGAAATAAAATTTTTCCTGACTTAACCGGAATTAATTTCATAACAGCCTTAGCAATTGAAGTTTTCCCTGAACCGGATTCTCCCGCCAAAGCATAAATTTCTCCTTTATTCATTTTTAACGAAACATTATTTACGGCAGGCACAGCGGGAACTTCTCTTGAAAGTCCTTTGTATTCAATTGACAAATTATTTATTTCCAATATAGCTGACATACGTATATTTTAGCATTTTTAACCAATAAAACAATAAGGCATTTGTTTATTAACATGAAAAACAGCCTTCTCTGTCTAGAGAAGGCTGTAATATTTTTATCGTAAGAACTATTTTCTTTCGAACAAGTTTTTCCAGAGTCCGACTTCTTCTTGTACTGCTTTTTTATTAGCCTCGTTTGTTGCCTGAATTTCTTTCTTTTTAGCTTCCATTGCTTTTTTCTGTTCTTCCTGTTTCTTTTGAGCGGCTGCTTTTTGTGATTCTCTTTCAGCTTGAACCTTGTCTATTTTTTGGTTTAATGCTTGTTCTTTCTTGTCCAAACTGTTCAATCCGTTGCTTACTTTATTTGAAAAATTTGTCAAACCGTTTGCTGCAAATGCAGAAGTAGTAAAGATTACTAATGCCATCAATGTTAATAATTTTTTCATTATAAAATATCCTTTCATAAAACTACTCTCACGATTATTTTATTCTGCAAAACATATTTTTTCAAGTATAATGTTTTTATGAGTGTAGAAATATTTGGGATTAATATAAATGCAATAAACTTTGAAGATGCTTTAAACAAGGCTGACTTACTTATTAAGCAGGATAAAATTGCACAGGTAATAACAATTAACCCCGAAATGTTTGCCGAAGCGGAAAAAAACAAGGAATTTGCGGATATTCTTAAAACCTCAGAAATTGTTATTCCGGATGGAGTGGGTGTAAAAATTGCCTTAAAGTTAAATGGTATAAACACTGAAAGAATTCCGGGGATTGATTTTGCCCGCAAAATTCTTGAAAAATCAGCGAAAGAAAATTTGTCCGTTGCAATTATCGGTGCAAAAGAAGAAGTTGTTACAAAAGCTGTAGAGAATTTATTGTCAGAAATACCTAACTTAAAAATTATTTATTTCAGGAATGGTTATTTTAATAATGACAATGATATTTATTCCGAATTAAGAGAAAAAAATCCTCAAATAATACTTGCAGCAATGGGTTCTCCAAGGCAGGAATTTTTTATTCACAATGCAAAAAAAAGTTTGCAAAGAGGTTTAATGATTGGAATCGGAGGTTCTCTTGACGTTTGGTCAGGAAGTATAAAAAGGGCACCTAAAGTTTTTCAGGCTACCGGAACAGAATGGTTGTACAGGACAGTAACTCAACCGGAAAGATTTAAGAGAATATTTCCCGCACTTCCGTTATTTTTAGTTAAAGCTTTGATATATAGATTTAAAAGGAGTAAATAAATATGCTTACCAATCAAGAAATTGATGAACTTAAAGTTTCCGCAACCGAAGTAAGAAGAAACATTTTAAAAATGATTCATAATGCAAAATCCGGACACCCTGGAGGATCGCTTTCCGGTGCAGATATTCTGACTGTTTTGTACAAAAAATGTTTGAATATACCAAAAGATTGGGATAAATCTTCTGATTTTGAATTAAGAGACAGGTTTATTTTGTCAAAAGGTCATGCTTCTCCTTTATTGTACGCAATCCTTTCCGAACACGGCTTAATCCAAGAAGAAGAATTAATGACGTTCAGAAAAATAAAATCAAGACTGCAGGGACATCCGTCAAGAGGTTATATTGCAGGAATTGAAGTTTCTACAGGTTCTCTAGGACATGGATTATCTTTAGGGTGCGGGATTGCTATGGGATTAAAACTTGATAAAAACCCTGCACACGTTGTAGTGTATCTTGGAGATGGCGAATTACAGGAAGGTTCTAACTGGGAGGCTTTTATGCAGGCATCGCACAGAAACTTGAACAATCTTATTGCCATTATAGACAGAAACAGGCTTCAAATCGACGGAAATACCGAAGACGTCATGGCGCTGGGAAATGTTTCCGAAAAAATTAAAAGTTTCGGATGGGAAACTACAGAAATTGACGGACATAATTATAATGAAATTTACGAAGCCGTAGAAAAAGCAAAAAAATCAGACAAACCGTTTGCCATAATAGCCAATACAATAAAGGGTAAAGGTGTGTCATTTATGGAAAATCAAGCCGGTTGGCATGGAAAATCGCCGAATGATGAACAGCTAAAACAGGCATTAGCAGAATTGATATAAGGAGAAACTTATGACCAAGACTTGTCCGTTCGGAAATGGCAGAGAATGCAATGAAACCTGTCCGCTATTTATAAATCCTGATGATTTGAATGAATTTGTAACCGCAAGACTAGGCTCTATAGGTATACTTGACAAGACGCAGGGCGAATGTTCTATCAGAATGATTGCCCTCAGCCAAAGCAGAATGATATTTGAAAACACAAAAGCCAGAGGATAATTCAATTTTTGTGTTAGAATTTAGTTGTATTTTATTGAGGAGAGACTTGTTTTGAAGAATAAAGCTTTATTATTGCTGATATTAGGATGCCTTATTACTCCCTCATTTGCAGAAGACGGTTTGAGAACTATGTTCTTAAACAATTCTGCCGTTATATGCGGTATAAATATCAGAAGTTTTAATGCCGAGGATTCAGATGGCAACGGAATGGTTGAAGAAAACGAACAGAGAGGCAATTTTATTAACGCAATAAAAAGGCTCGATGAAATAAAAGCTCTGGGGGTTAACACACTCCATGTTCTGCCTGTAACTCCTGTAGGAAAATTAAAAGCTCTCGGAACAGCCGGCTCTTTATATGCTATCTCAAGTTTTGATGAAATAAATGAACAACTTGCCGACAAAACATCAAAATTATCTCCCGAAGAACAGTTAAGGCTGTTTATCGAGGAATGTCACAACCGTGGAATAAAAGTTATTATCGACCTTCCGAGCTGTGGTTCTTATGATTTATTTCTAAAAAAACCGGAATTATTTATAAAAGATGATAAACATTTGTCAGTTGTTCCGACGGATTGGACTGACGTAAGGCTTTTAAACACGGGAAATAATCAAAAACTTAATCAGGATTTAATTAATATTCACAAAAAATTTGTTGATATGATTATTGAAGCCGGTGCAGACGGAATCAGAGCAGATGTTGCAACAATAAAACCGTCAAATTTTTGGAAAGAAATAATAACTTACACCCGCACGAAAAATCCTGAATTTTTATTTCTGGCAGAAGCCTCTGATTCTTGGAGAGAACCACCTTCACAATATGCAGAGTTCACTCCTTATGACAAACTTTTGGAAGCCGGTTTTGACGGTTATTACGGAAGTTTTTTTAACCTCAAAGAGTGGAATAAATCCGAAAAGTTGATAGAACATATAAAATTCAACAAAAAATTGTTAGGCTCATACGACGAAGGTAAAAGTGCAATACTTTCTTTTACAACTCACGATGAATTAAGTCCTATCCTTATAAACGGAAAGAAGTTTTCTAAGATGATTTGCTGGCTTGAAGCAACTTTACCATTTAACCCATATATTATAGACGGATTTCAAACAGGCGACGAATATATATACCCCGTTGCTAACACCAAAGCTTCCGCCACAGAAACCGATGACGATTACTATTTTGTACACAGAGGAAAACTTGATATATTTAATTTTTCCAGAAAACCGGGGGGCAAATATAAAGAAATTGAAACCGAATATAAAAAAGCAATGGAATTCAGAAAAAAACACATTGAATTAATTTCTACCGGAGATTTTATTCCTTTAAAAACAAATAATGAAAAGGTTTTTGCCTTTGCCAGATGTTACGCCGGACAAACTGTTATTACTGCCGGAAACTTGGACTATGAAAATTTATATAGAAAAGTAACAATTAAAATCTGCGGATTAAATAAAAGACACAAAATATCGGAAGTTAAAGGAAATATTTATTACAAAATACGCAAGGGGAAAATATATATTGATTTACCACCCGGCGAAGTTATTGTTTTACATGCGGAAAAGTTTTCAATATAATAAATTTATTCTCGGTATTACAGAGAGAAAGAGGGTAAAAAATGAAACAGAGAATTATGTCAGGAATGCGCCCTACGGGTAAATTACACTTAGGTCACTATTTGGGTGTAATAGACAATTGGGTCAAACTCCAGGATGATTATGACTGCTTTTATCAGGTTGCAGACTGGCATGCTCTCACAACAAAATATGACAAAACCGAAAATCTCAGACAGGATATTTTAGACGTTGTTATGGATTGGCTTGCGTGCGGAATTAATCCTGATAAATCAACTCTGTACGTTCAATCGCTTGTTCCTGAAACTGCAGAGCTTCATATATATTTGAGCATGATAACTCCGCAAAACTGGGTAGAACGTGACCCGACACTGAAAGACATGGCTAAAATACTTAAGTCAAAAGAAGGCATGGGAACGCAGGTTAACTATGGTTTAATGGGATATCCTGTTTTAATGACGGCAGATATACTGCTGTTTAATGCAGACTTCGTTCCGGTAGGAATTGATCAGGTTGCTCACGTTGAACTTTCCAGAGACATAGCAAGAAGATTTAACTACGTATACAACACTGATTTCTTTAAAGAACCCCAGCCTAAATTGAATAATTGCTCGCTAATCTGCGGACTTGACGGAAATAAAATGGGTAAATCATTTAATAATGACATTAAAATTTCTGATACAGAAGAAGTTACAGCAAAGAAAATTATGACCGCAATAACAGACAGAAGCCGTATTCGCAAAGATGATCCGGGTCATCCTGATGAATGTGAAGTTGCTTATAAATATTGGAAAATCTTTGGCGGAGAAAATGAGATTGAACAAGTTGCAACAGAATGCAAAGCAGGAGCAAGAGGTTGTGCCGATTGCAAACGCAAATTGGGTGCAAAGATAAATGAACGTATGGCTGAAATAAGAAAACGCAGAAAATATTACGAAGAACATCCTGAAATTGTAGAAACAATTATAAAAGACGGGTCTGAAAAGGCTCGAATAGAGGCTCAAAAGACCTTAGCGAAAGTACGTGAGCTTGTAAAAATGTACTAAACTAAGACAGTTCATCGTAAACTCGCCGGATTTCCTTTATATCTTGCCACATCTGCCATTTGGGACTTCCTTTTTCTCTGGAATCGTTCCTTAAAAGATAAGATGGATGATAAATCGGCATTAATTTTGCACCATGAACAATTTTACCGCCTTCAAACCATTTCCCTCTTATTTTAGTAATTCCTCCGACATTTCCTAAAATGGATTGAACGGCTACATTTCCGCAAAGTAAGATTATTTTAGGCTGTATAATGTCAATTTGTCCTTTTAAATATTCCCAGCAAGATTCTTTTTCTTCCGGTAAAGGATTCCTGTTTTCCGGCGGTCTGCATTTTACCGTATTACAAATATATACGTGTTCTTTTCGTGCGAGTCCCACAGATGCGAAAATTTTATCCAAAAGCTGTCCGGCTTTTCCCACAAAAGGTTTGCCCTGCATATCTTCATTATATCCCGGAGCCTCTCCTATAAGCATAAGTTTCGGATTTGGAATTCCGTCAGAAAAAACAACATGATGCCTGCTTTTACAAAGAGAACACTTTTCGCAAACCGAACATTTATTATGTATTATTTCTAATTCTTCATACATAACTTATGCCTGTAAAAGCTCTTTAACTTCTTTGCGTTTGATTTTTCTGGTTGCGGTTCTAGGAAGTGCCTGATTTAAAATTGTTACATTAAGAGGTCTTTTATAGGGTGCAAGGGTTTTTGAAAGTTTTTTTACTTCTTCACGAACTTCTTTCAACAATTCATCGCCCTGATACATTGATTTCATACTTTCAGTCGGAACAATTACAACTGCAATATCCTCGGTTCCGTCTTTTGCACCGCCTTCTCTTGATATGCCAAAGACACAAAGTTCCTCAAATTTATCACTTTTTTCCAAAACAGCTTCAACTTCTTCTGGAAATACCTTTTTACCGCCTGACAAAACTATCATATTCTTGATTCTGCCTGTAATATAAACCCGCCCTTTTTTATCAATTCGCGCAATATCTCCGGTGTGAAAAAAGCCCTCATTATCAATAGCTTGAGCTGTAAGCTCCGGTTGATTATGATATCCTTTCATTATTGAAGGGCCTTTAAGAAGCAGTTCGCCGGTTTCTTTATCTACCTTTGCCTCATAACTCGGAAGAATTTTCCCGACCGAATGCAAATCACGATGTTTATCGACATTTATTGTCGCAATAGGGCTGGTTTCTGTTAGTCCGTAACCTTCATAAACATCAATACCGATACGTTTAAAGAATCTTGCGGTTTTAACATCAAACGGCGCACCGCCGGATAAGCATGCTTTAAAGCTTCCGCCAAACAGGTTGTGCAGCTTTCTGAACATAATCTTTTTAAACCATCTAAACGGGATGAATTTTGCTAAAAAGAATTTTATCGGAAACGTGCTTCTGTATATTGTTGATGAATTCTTTATTTCTGCTTCCATTACACTTTTTAAAAGTCTTAAAAATGCCGGTACAAGAATCATAAAATTAATTTTTTTATCCTGTATTGTATTCAAAATATCTTTAGGCTTTAAACTTTTCGTGTAATAAACTGAAAATCCGAAGTTTAAGAACGTTGCCAAGCCTACTGTCATTTCAAACAAATGATTCATAGGCAGTATGGATAGAATTCTTACATCTCCACGTTTAGGAAATATCTTTCTCAAAACGACCTTTAAGTCCGCAAGCTGAGCCAAAATATTTCCAAAAGTCGTCTCAACACCTTTCGGCGCACCGGTTGTACCGGATGTATATATTATAAACATCGTAGATTTTCTTGAACGGTGTCTCCACTTGCATTGATAATTGTTAGGTATTGTATAAATACTCTGTAATCCGTTTGATAATTGAACGTCATCCATCAAAATTATATGTTTTATTGACGGAATTGTTTTTTGAAGTTCAAGAGCTTTATCCAAATAACTCTGCGATACAAATATTACAGTCGGCAGACAATCTGAAAGAATTGACGTCAGCTCGTACAAAGTCAATTTTATATCCAGAGGCACTGTTGTCATGCCTGCCATGACAGATGCAAAAACGCATGCTCCATATTCGGGTTTAGATTCTGATAAAATTGCCATTCTTTCATCTCTTTTTACCCCTATATCGTTAAGTAAAAAGGAAGCAATCCTTCTGGACAGAAGCCCCAAGCCATCATAAGTAAGCTCACGCCACCCCAGAGAAGTTTTCATTCCCAGTGCAATTTTGCGAGCATACATATTAGTCTTGTCTTCCAGAAGTGAAAGAGCATTTCCCTCTCTGCCATTCAATATTTCGTCTATAATTGCTAAGAGTTTTATTTGTTTCTTATTTTTTCTCATTACGGCACTCCAAAATAAAGCTCGACAAAGTTATTATACAAAAGAGTTTTGCGATTTGCAATCAGCCTTTAAGAATTATGAAGAACAACCGAATTGGTTTCTAGAGATTTTTTAACGTCCATAACACGCTGGTTTGAACTCCCTACCCAATGAAGCCTGTTATCCAAAAGTTCTTCTACAAATTTACCTTCGCAAATTACATCTATATACATTAGTTCAGGAATATCTTTTATTTCTTCCCATAAAAATCCTGTATACAACCAAATTGTCTTTTCCGGCAGAACTTCTCTGATTTTTTTTGCAAGCCTGAAAACTTCTTCTCTGTTAAACGGGTGCAGAGGATCTCCGCCGGAGAATGTTATACCGGAGCAGTAAGGCTTTTTAAGGTCATCAAAAAGTTCTTTTTCTGCCTCCTCATCAAAAGGAAGTCCGCCTGCCACATCCCATGTAATAGGATTTTGACAATTATGACAATGATGAGTGCATCCTGCGACCCAAAGAACTGTCCTTAAACCGTCTCCGTTAAGCATATCATCCTTGGTTATATTGTGATAATTCATTTCTCCCCTACTCTCTGAATAAACAGGTAATTATAAAAAAACATATAAATACCATGTATTACAATTCTAACCTAAGCAAAAATTTTATTCAAAGAATTTACAAAATTTAATTTTCTTAAATTTTGTAAAGGAAAAATTTATTCAAAATATGTATATTGTTGTATAATCTATGAAAAAGAGGAATTTTTGATGACTATTAAATCCTGGACAGATTATTTTTTAGACATGGCAAAAACATGCTCATCACGTTCAAACTGTCTTAGAGCGCAAGTCGGAGCAGTTATTGTCGGACAAGATAAAAAAATTAAAGCAACCGGATATAACGGAACTCCGTCGGGTGTTGAATCCTGCTATGAAAGAGGTTCTTGCTACAGAATAGATAACCATATTCCATCAGGTACGTGCTATGAAACATGCCGTTCAATTCATGCCGAACAAAATGCCATAATTCAAGCCGGACAGGATAGATGTCAGGGTGCTTCTATGTATATATACGGACATAATTTTATATGCATTTTGTGTAAAAGATTTATTGTTCAGTCGGGTATTGTTGACGTATACTTGAAGAAAGACGACAATTCCGAAATTCTCCACATTTCGGTTGATGAGATAAAATGCGAACTTGAACACCCCGAACCTTTACAGCAGAAGGTTTAGCCTTCTACCAGTCCATACTTTTTTACCCGACCCTTATCTACGTGCGTAGCACAAAAAAAAAGCCCTTAGCGGGCGGAAAAAATTGGTTAATTAATAAGGTATTTAATAAGGTTAATTATTTATAGGTTATTTTGTTTAGTTAAACCAGTTTTTGGGGTTCAATTTTGACCAAATTCTCCAGTTTTTAATTTTTGTGAAAACTCCTGTCTTTTCAACGACTTCTTCTGCAGGTTTCTTCTTAAGACCTTTTATTGCAAGAACAAGAGTAACTGCAACACCTGCTGTTGCAAGCAATCCTTTAACAACAGGATGAGAATTCATTACACTTTCCTTTGCCTCAGAAGCTCCTTCCATTATGGACATTCTCAAATTTTGACCGTCTCTGTCGTTAGCCATTCTTTCGAAATCTACATCTTTACCAGTGCCTACACCATATACAGCATTTCCGAAATTGTAGTCTCGTCCGACTCCGTTACCCATTCCAAGCATTTCTTTGAGTCCTGATGACTTAACTTGTTGAGAATTTGAACTTGAAGAATGAACGAAAGTATCGTTAGAATTTCCGTAATATCCATACATTTCACCTTTCATTGCTGAATCTAAATATTGCGAACCGTTCATTGCAAATGTACCGTAGGGATTTTGAATTCCCATTGCAGTACCTGCTGACATCGGATTTATTCCTCCCATTGGCATAGTGTTCAGCCCCATTGTCTCCATCATTCCTGATTGAGTCATCGGCATGCCCATACATAAATCATAAGGAACATAGTCAATAATTCCTTGAGTATACAAGCTATTTAATGTATATGGATTAACCGTCATTAAACTAAACACCTTATTTTCTACCACACATATATATAAAGTTTTTTTCTTAACAAAAATTGCCTATTTCAATTTGTTTTGTTAAGATTTATTAAAAAGGCTATAAGATTGATAGATTTCTTTAAAAAAAATTGGCTTATATTACTGGCAGTAATATCCGTTACAAGTGCATTCTGCCTGTTTTACGGAAGATTTGGCGATGTTAATATAGATTGCTTCAGAGAAGCGTATATTCCTGCGCAAATGCTTAACGGAAAAATTTTATATAAAAATATTTTCTGTATTTACTCGCCTTTAGGATATATGATTAATGCGGTTTTGTTTAAAGTATTCGGAGTAAATCTTTCGGTTTTATATTTTGCAGGTTTGATATCTACACTTGGGATATTTCATTTTGCAAATAAAATATGTAAATTTTTTTTCAACGATTTTTTATCGTTTGGAATTAATTTAATACTGTTTGCAGGTTTGGTTCTCTCTCCGAATGTTTTTAATTCATTCTTTCCGTATTCATACGGAATGCTCTACGGAATATTATTCGCACTCGGTGCTCTATACTTCAGCTTAAATAAAAAATTCTCTATTGCATATATTTTTTGTTCACTAGCCCTGTGCTCTAAGGCGGAATTTTTGCCTATACTTCCGGCTTTATTAATTATGTCCCCCAAAGAATCGTTAGGCAAAAATTCCGCCTCGTTTATCATACCTTTTATACTAATTTTCGGAATGCTTTTTGCTCAAGGTTTGCGTTTTTCTGATTTATTAATATCAGCAGGGCTAGTAAAACTTATCAGCGGAACACAAACTCTGCACGAATTTTATTCAGCAATGGGGCTTGTTCCGAGAATTGAACACTTGAATCTTTATCTCAATAATTTTGTAAAATTCATTTTCCCGATTAATTGGACAAAATATCAGGAATTTTTAGTTTGGATATTTCCGGCTGTTACAATATTTTTTGTATTCAGGTTCAAAAAACTTACTCAAAACGAAATCTTTTTTGTAACAGCTTCTGTGTTAATATCTTTGAAGGTATTTTTTGCATTAACTTTGCAATCTTACGGAGTTTATTACTTAATTTTTGGATTAATTTCTTTAGGAATATTATTCGGCAAAAATTTAAAAAATATTTTTGCAGTTTACCTTATAATTTGGGGGTTAATAATCGGGTTCAATAATACCAAAAGTTTATTAAATAAAAATTTTACAATTAAATCAAAAAATGGCATAGTAAAAACAACACTAAATAACGGAAAGAATCTTTCTGCTCTAATTGAAACAGTAGCCGATTTTCCTGAAAAATCAAAAGTTGTTATTTACCCAGAAAATCTTGCTGTAAACTATTTTACGGGTAAAAAAAGCGATGATAAATTTTATTCTTTGATACCTTTGTATGTTGAAACTTTTGGGGAAGAAAATATTATAAAAAGAATTCGTTTAACAAAACCTGATTTCATCATAATTACAGATTATAATACTTTTGCATACGGATATTCGAAATTCGGAACAAATTACGCAATAAAATTTAAAAATTATATTGATGAAAATTATACAAGAACGGACGAAAGCAGCACTTTTATTATCTATAAAAAATAAAGCAGCCTATAAGCCGTGTTCTGTAAAGGTTGTATACCTCGATAATCATCTGTCTGGTATTGGAATTACTCCCAATCTCTAGCGATTTTTCCAAGCTCGGCGGACACCTCAAACGCTTGATTCAATCTTGCATCCGATCGGGGTTTAGCTGGCCGGTATTTCTCAATACCGCCGGTGAAGCTCTTAACTCACCGTTGCACCCTCGCCTGTGACATAAATGTCCATCGGCAGTATATTTTCTGTGCCACTTTCCACCGGCTTACGCCGTCCGGAGTTTCTCCGGCGATCTGTCCTTGGATGCACGGACTTTCCTCATCCCGAAGGATGCGATTATCCGGCTGCTTTATTTATGAATATTATAGATTAAGCTTTGTAAAATGTAAACAATCGAAGTATAAGAAGAAAAGTTAGCAATTAATTCCGTTTTATTCAGACAATTGCTTGTCCAACAGAGATGTCTGCTCTCCTTGAGACTCTGATTCCTGCATTGCACAAGAACCTGCAGCCGGATCATAATCATCTTCTTCTCCTTTATCACAGCTTACAATCTTGTTTACAGAAACAACAGAATCATTATCAATTAAATTCTGCGCTCTTACACCTGTTGCAGGTCTTCCCTGACAAGAGATATCACCGGCTTTAATTCTGGTTACAATACCGTTTGCAGTCACAAGCATTATTTCGTCTTTTTCTTCAACAATTGTTAATGCAACAAGCCTTGACATACTTGATTTAAACTTGGTTGCTATCAAACCTATTCCACCTCTGTTCTGTGAACGGAATTCGCTTAATTTTGTACGTTTGCCGAAGCCGTCGGATGTTACAACCAATAAATCTGCATCATAGTTTCTCGGAACGATATCACAGCCGATAATTGTATCTGCTGAGCGCAGTTTCATAGAAGTTACACCTCTTGCACTTCTGCCCAAAGGTCTCAAATCTTCAATCGGGAATCTTATTGCCATACCGCAAGACGTACCGATTATAATTTCGTCATTTCCTTTCGCTAGTTTAACCCAATTCAGTCTGTCATTTTCTTCAAGAGAAATTGCTATAATTCCGCTTCTTCTTATATTTGCAAAATTATCCAGCTCAATTCTCTTTATAAAACCTCTTTGCGTCAGCATTATAAGATTCATATCATGAGAGAAACTGCTCACCGGAACTACAGCCGTAATTTGTTCTCCCTGTTCTATAGGAAGTACATTCACTATCGGCAAACCTTTTGATTGTCTACCACCTTCAGGGAAATCGTATACATTCAAGCTGTACACAATACCTTTCGATGAGAAGAACAGAACTTTGTCATGCATCATAGCAGTAAAGAAGTGCTGAATATCATCATCATCCTTCGTTTTCATGCCGGCTTTACCTCGTGTAGCACGGTTCTGTCTTTCAAAAGTGTCAAGAGCAATCCTCTTCAAATAACCTTGATGAGTAATAAAGACCGCCATAGGAGTGTTCGGTGTCAAATCCTCTATCGTAACTTCGCCTTGTTCAGGTAAGATTTGAGTTTTTCTGTCGTCGCCGTATTTTTCTTTGTCTTCAAGAAGTTCAGCCTTGATTATATCTAAAACTTTTTGTCTGTCCGCAAGAATTTCTTCGTATTCCTTAATTTTCTTCAGTAAATCATCATACTCTGCTTTAATTTTTTCCTGCTCCAATCCGGTCAATCTTCTCAATTGCATTTCCAAAATTGCATTTGCCTGATCAACATCAAGCCCAAATCTGCTCATCAATCCTTCACGAGCATCATCAGTAGTTTTGGATTTTTTAATTAATTCTATAACTTCGTCCAAAGAGCCCAATGCAATCAGCAACCCTGCCAAAATATGCGCTCTGATTTTTGCCTTCTTCAAGAAATATATTGTTCTTCTTGTAACAATTTCGACTCTATGTTCAACGAATTCACTCAATACTTCATACAAATTCAAAAGTCTCGGCTGTTTTCCGCACAGTGTAACCATATTTACGCCAAAAGTTGTAGATAATTGAGTATATTTGAATAGATTATTCTTAACAACTTCCGGTTTAGCATCCCGTTTAAGCTCAATAACAATTCGCATACCTTCTCTGTCAGATTCATCACGAAGATCGGAAATGCCTGTTATTCTGTTTTCCTTAACCAGTTCAGCAATCTTTTCTATCAACAGGGCCTTATTTACCTGATACGGAATTTCAGTAACAATAATAGCAGTTCTTGACTGTCTGCCTGCACCTCCGGGGATTTCTTCAATCGTAGCTACAGAGGACATTTTAATTGAACCTCGACCTGTTTCATAAGCCTGTTTTATATCATTTAAACCGATAATCGTAGCCGCAGTCGGAAAATCAGGGCCTTTGATATGTTCCATCAAGCCCTCAACAGTAATTTTCGGGTTGTCAATAAGTGCTATTGTACCGTCGACAACTTCACTTAAATTATGAGGAGGGATATTCGTCGCCATACCGACAGCTATACCTGAAGAACCGTTTAGAAGAAGCATAGGAAGCCTAACCGGAAGAACAGAAGGTTCTTCTAATGAACCGTCAAAGTTCGGTTCAAAATCAACCGTTTCACAATCTATATCCGCCAGCATTGACTGAGTAATTTTATGCATACGAGCCTCGGTATAACGCATTGCAGCTGCACCGTCTCCATCAACCGAACCAAAATTTCCATGCCCGTCTACAACAAGATATCTTGTATTAAAGTCCTGAGCCAGACGAACCAGAGCCTCGTATACAGAACTGTCGCCATGCGGATGGTATTTACCCAAAACTTCTCCGACAATTCTTGCACACTTTTTAAAAGGTTTATCAGGAGTCATGCCAAGCTCATTCATAGCATACAGAATACGTCTGTGAACAGGTTTTAACCCGTCACGAACATCAGGTAATGCACGCCCGACAATAACTGACATTGCGTAATCTATATAACACTTCTTCATTTCCCCATTTATATCAACCGGTACAATTTTACCATCCGAAAACATGTTTTGCTGACTCAAAATTCTTCTCCTCTATCCCTTTATACATATATAATACCACAAAAAAATGTTTAAACTTCAAATTTTTGTTAATTTACCCATTTAAAACTCTTTACATAATCGTCTCCGTTTATGTTCCCGTTAATTTCGGCAACAAATTTTCGATATGCCTTGTCGGAAATTTCTATTCCCGGAATTTTATTTATCTTGTCTAAAAACGAACTGTCTTTTGACAAATCCACCCCCGGGATTATGCTAAAGATAGTATTTACTGAAAGATTTCCGATAGGTCCTAGCATGCTGGAAACCTTTCTGGAAAGAATACCAAAGACATCCATTTCTGCGACAGATGTTGAAAAGTTGTAAACACCTGATATAAACAGGCTTAAATCTTTTCCTTCAGTTGTTATTTCAAGATTTTCAGCAATACCGTCTTTTATCGCTATAGAACCGTAAATATCAGAAAACTCCCCTGTTTTTAACGGAGCAATGACATCTGCTATATTGTTTATAGAAAGGCTGGTTATCCCGCCCTTTATAAGATTGCCTGCTTTCAAAAGATATTCTAAAGACCCCAGTTTTGGCATTCTGCCGTTTTTCACATTAAATATAGT